>NZ_JAEHCA010000021.1:0-83708 GCF_016483345.1 Bacillus cereus group sp. N24 | reverse complement strand
ATTACTAGATTACTCTTTCACTATTGAAGTTCAAAGGTGGTAAAATCATTTCTCGTGTTAGGAAGCTCACACCCTTGACTTCCCTCTCTGTAAACCGTAAAAATGATTTCGTGTCCTTGTCATTACTTTTTCGTTCATGTCTATTTGTTAACTTATTATAGTTATCAAATTTTTAAAAAGCAAGCCTATTTTTATTAACTATTTTCAAGATCATTTTTTATTATATTTCACAATAATATTTCATGCCGGCCAATCTATTTACCTATTTCGCAATTTCCCAACTTGTAAATTAATGTTTCACATAAAAGTATTCCATTCTAAAACGAGTAGATCTCTTCCTTTTAAAACTATACTAATAAAGGATTTTTAATACAATCTTTTCGTATAACTTTCTTCTAAAGAACGTGCAACATCTTCTTCTGAAGTATTCACTTTCGCATGCTCCAACAACATTTTTGCTGCTGAAGGTAACCCTTTTTTATTTAACCAAGATTCTGGATCCCACATCTTAGAACGAATAAAAGCTTTTGCACAATGAATGTAGCATTCTTCTATTTCAACAACAATTCCAAGTAACGGATTACGTCCATTCACCTGCATCTCTTTCAAAATTTCTTCATCGTTTGTAATATATGCTTTACCGTTTATTCGAAGTGTTTCCCCAAGACCAGGAATAAAAAAGATTAACCCTACGTGCGGATTTGAAATAATATTTAAAATGGAGTCTATACGACGATTGCCCGGTCTTTCCGGAATGATAATTTTATTTTTATTCAATACATATACAAATCCAGGTGCATCCCCTCTTGGCGAAGCATCACACTCTCCTAATTTATTTGCAGTAGATAATACTAGAAAAGGAGATTTAGACAGAAAATCTACACAATGATGATCAAGTGATGAAATAACTTTTTTCAAAGCTCGCTCACTTGGTTGCCCCAATATTTGTCGTAATGCTTCCTCTGTTGAAATAATCGATTTTATTTCCTTACTTTCTATCCCCATTTATAACCACTCCTTTTTTTCTTTATTTTCCCAAAATTCAATACGATTATTGTATAATAAAATTTGCAGAAAGGGGAATTAAAATGACAGAGTGGTTAACGATATTTGATTCTGAAAAAAATACACTTGGAAAGAAATTACGTGATGAAGTGCATCGTGACGGTGATTGGCACGAAACATTCCATTGCTGGTTTATAGAAAAAGATGATGAAGATATGTTCTTATATTTCCAATTACGCTCTAAAAATAAAAAAGAAGCTCCGGGTATATGGGATATTACTTCAGCTGGACATATTATGCATGATGAAGATGTACAAATTGGCGGCCTTCGTGAAATCGAAGAAGAATTGGGGCTTTCCTTTCAAACGACTGATTTAACATACAAAGGAATCTATAAAATAGATTATGAAATTTCAAATCTTACTGATCGTGAGTTTTGTCATATGTATTTTCACAACGTAATAAAGCCTCTTCCATTTGCACCAGGTGATGAAGTAGACGATGTGATGAAAGTACGTGCAACTGCTTTTCTACAACTATTAAAAAGAGAGATTTCATCTTTTTCGGCTATTTCTGTTTTAAACAATAAACCAATTACAATAACATTTGAAGATATTTATCCGTATGATCTTACATACTATGAATTTGTTATAGAGCAAGGAAAAGAATTCTTAAAAAATAATAGTTTATAAATAAAATAGGACTCCTAGCATAATATTGCGCAGAGTCCTATTTTTTTACTATTGTTCAAGTATCTTTAATCTATTCTCTACTTGTATAAATAAACGAATGATTAATAACAGCATAACCACCATAATCGCTATTATTGTATGTGGATATCTAAACAGTATACTAATAACACTTCCAATTAATATCATGATGAATCCGTTTTTCTTCATCACTTCTGCACTATACGTGTTACCTGCATCCCATAACTTCTTATTTTTCATAGACCGTTTCGTACGATAACCATATGCTGCGTTAATATCTGTCGGTGGATTTTTTTGAAGAATACGTGCGGCAAGTATAAATATAATACCGATCAACATGCTTATTCCTATGTTTACTAGTGCATACAACAATTATATCCACCCCCTAATTTATACCTTCATTATACTATATAATCATCTAGGTTCCAATTATTAACATTTTCATTTTCTCTCTTTAGATGTCTGGAACATACTTGGAAGTGTTACAAAGCGTGCTCCTTTCGTTTTCAACTGTGGAATGATTTTGTCTAGCGCATCTACAGATCCTTGCAAATGTCCACCTGGAGTTGAATGCTGAAGTATGACACTACCTGGAAATGAATTCCCTAACACATTATTTGTAATTGTATCAGCACTTACCCCTTTCCAATCAACTGTATCGACACTCCACTGTACAATCATAAATTTTTGCTCTGTTGCCCACTTCAATTGATTTTCAAGTATTTCACCGTACGGCGGACGTATAAACTTCGGTGCATAACCAGCTAACCGATTTAATATTTCTTCCGTTTTTATAATTTGATTATGGTACTCAGCCTCATTTACTTTCGCTAAATTTGGATGACTATACGTATGATTACCAATTACATGCCCTTCATTTGCAATACGCTTTACTACGTTCGGAAACTTTTCTGCATTTTCACCGAGCAAGAAAAAAGTAGCTTTCACATTATGTTGTTTTAACTTATCTAAAATTTTTGGCGTAAATACTAAATCTGGTCCATCATCAAATGTAAGAGCTACTTCCGCTTTATTGTATGGTCCTGAAAATGCATACGCATATTTTTCGACCCATGAAAATGGTGTCCATGATCCACGATCCTCTTCTTTCATTTGTGCTTCATAATTTTGAGGAACATGTAATGCGTATGGTAGCGCATTTACATAGTCTCCATAATAAAATGAATGATATGGCATATAAGCGTACGAAATATTACGTTCTAGCCCTAAAGGAAATGGAACGAACATTTCTGGTGAATAAAAATAATACATGATAAAAACCTCCCTAAAATTTCATATGTGTTTCATCTGTACTTTGTTAGAGAAATTCTGATTCCTGAACAAAAATAAGACTGTCCGTAATTAGGACAGTCTTACTGATTTATATACTTAATAAATTACTTTACTATCTTTCGGTAATTTTCTTACATGCTTTAAATAACTCGTCACTTTGTTATCATCATCTTGCGGATATTGATATTCATAAGTGTTAGCAATTTCGTTCGCAACTTTCCTAAATAAATCACCCATTATGAAAAATGAATCCCAAATATTTTCATACTCTGCATTTGAAAATGTCCTTTTATACTGCTCCCAGACATTTTTTTCAACATATTGTTCGAAATACTTCCCAAACTTCCCAGCATTAGCTGTAAACTTTGTTTTCATACCAATATGCCACTCTAGCATTACAACCAACATATCTCGCATTGGGCCTTCAAGCATTCCTTTCGCATAAGAAAGCTCCTCGCGCCATAACCCTTTTCCTACATTTGTACTACACCACCAAAATTCATTACAGCAATCTAAAAACTCTTTTTCCGTAGGCTTCTTTATCATGTAATCCTTATCACTTGCTGGTGGGAATTCTTCAACACAACCATCTTTATCAAGAAGCAGTTTACTTAAACTATCTTGTCCAACGAATGTATGTATTAAATCAGCTGGAACTAACGTTAAATCAATTCGATTCCCATCAATAAACTGCATTAAATATGGAAACTTACCGTCTTCATCTGCTGGAAGTAACGACATTTCTTCCGGCATTTGGACAATCATTATTTCTCCAAATCTATGAATCCAATTATGATTAGACGTAAACGATTGTATATTTTTCACAACGTACATAATATCATAGTCTTGAAAACAATCTCTTTTCACATTTGGATTTACACGTGATCCATTCATGATGACTGCTCGGATTCTTTCATCCTCTTTTGCTGTATTTATAATTAAATCTAACATTTCTTTTTCAGTTCTCATCTACTTACTAACCTCCAATTTTTTAATATAAAATATAGTGTTATGTATATAGGAGGCCCACGTGCTAACTGTATTGTACACGATACACGTTATAATTTTTCAAACATCTTTTTCATTCTATTTATCCCCTTACATCATTTTTTTACGACTGCCATTACAAATCCATCATATCCTTTACTTCCGACAGTTTGAAGCGCTGTAGCACTTACATGCGGCTCTGCAGCTATCAATTCATAGAAACGACGTATCCCTTGTACACGAGGATCACTGCTAGTATTGTCAATAACTTCTCCTTCACGTACTACGTTATCCCCAATAATTACGGTACCAGGGCGTGATAGTTTCAGTGCCCATTCAAAAATAAGTCGGATTATTTTGTTTATCAGCATCTATGAAAATAAAGTGAAACTTTAATCAGTGGGGGGTGTTCATCCCCACTGATTATTAGTTGAACCAATCGGGCGTTTACGGGCAGTTGATCTCCCACCTAACTTCTTTGCTCTAGCCTACCTTTGAGGTGGGAGTCTTACTGACCGTTAATGCGGGATAAAATCAAATGGTTCATACTTCTCATTTTCTATTTGTTGTAAAGAATGTAGTGCTAATCCTGTTCGTATTTCAATTTTATCATTCAAATTGGCACTTTCAATATTGCTACGTGCAATTTCGGCATGCTTTTCACTTGCTTCTAATGTAACAATGCGCCCTCCAGATGGCAATGCTCTTGCAAGCCATATCGTGCTATATCCACCTAAAGTACCAATCTCTAAAATGTTACGAGCCCCTTGAATTTGTACTAATAGTTGTAAAAGATCCCCTTGCGTTGGCGATACATCATGTGTTGGCAAATTTGCTGCAGCATTCGCTTGAAGGACTTCTTCTAATGTAGAATCTTTTGGTATTAATACATCACTCATATATTGATCAACAGCCGACCATTTCTCAATCGTACTCATGTATATACCATCCCCTTAAAGTTTTTTTATGCTTTTCTACCATTCACACTTGATTATACCGAAAATTCCGTTTTATATACAAAAAATAAAGAAGGAACACCCACTCCATTACAGAATAGATGTCCCTTCTTTGTTAATACATGTAGCCCTTACGGATTAGTAGACCAAAGTCCTGCTGATTTAATAAATGTACGTTTATTTAATTTCAGCTGTGCTACGATAAACTCTGCAATATCTTCTGCTTGCATTACTTTATCAGGATTTCCATCAGTTAACCCTAAATCTACAGCCATATCAGTTGCTACTGTACTTGGAGTTAAAGCCGTTACACGAATGTTATGTTTACGAACTTCCATCGCTAACGATTCTGTTAAGCCAAGAACACCAAATTTAGAAGCACTATATGCACTTGTTACAGGCGCGCCTTTTTGTCCTGCTGTAGATGAAATATTAATAATATCACCAGATTGTTGTTCAATCATGCTTGGTAAAGTGGCACGAGTTGCATAGTATACACCCATTAAGTTTACTTGAATGATTTTTTCCCAATCAGCAACGTCTAATTCTAAAAACTTACCAAATTTAGAAATACCAGCGTTATTAATTAAAATATCGATAGACCCTAAACCGTTTTTTAACGTTTCAATTGCAGTCGTTACCTCTTCATACGAAGATACATCAGCAGTCGCAATAACAGCTTTTACGCCTTCTGCTTCCACTTCTTTCGCTACAGCTTTTAAGTTTTCTTCTGAACGAGCTAAAAGACCTACATTTACGCCTTCTTTCGCTAATGCGATCGCTACAGCACGACCAATACCTCTACCTGCTCCTGTAATTAAAGCATTTTTACCTTGTAATAATTCTGCCAAGTATAACACTCCTTAATCTTCTCTGTTGTTTATCATATTAAAAGTGTATCTATGTTTATGTAAAAAGGCAATGATGCACTTTCATGTGCGTAGGTTACTTGTAAGTAACCATAGTAGCTATATATACCTTTTTAAAGAAAAATAGTGTTAGAAATCTTTCCACCTAACACTACTTTTCTTCATATTTAGGAATACACACAATAAATTCTGTACCATTCCCTTCCTCACTCTCGACTTTTATTTCTCCTTCATGAAGATCAAGTACTTTTTTTACAATTGCTAAACCTAAGCCACTACCTCCATAAGCACGATTTCGGGACGAATCTGCTTTATAAAAACGCTCAAAAACATGCTGCTTCTGCTCTTCTGATATTCCAATCCCCGAATCACGAATATGCACTTGCACTACTGTCTCATGTTCTTTTAACCGAATTGTAATCGTACCACCGCTTGGAGTAAATTTAATACTATTATGAATTAAATTAATCCACACTTGACTCATACTTTCTTGGTCGGCAGTAATATGCACTTTCTCTAAATCAAGATCTAACTCAATTTCTTTTTCAGCCCAGAGCGGTTCACTATTTAATACAATTTGCTTTAATTGTTGATCTAATCGATAAGTCACTCTTTCTGGTGTATACTCTTCCGATTCTAAAAGAGTTAATTTCAGTAAATTTTGACTTAGTTTAGATAATCTCGTCGTTTCCGTTTCAATAATGGTAAGGTAATGCTTTCTTTTTTCCTCAGCAAGATTATTATCTTGTAGTGCTCTAGCGAACCCTTTTATAGAAGTTAATGGCGACTGTATTTCATGCGATACATTCGATACAAATTCTTGACGCATTTTCTCCATCGCATTCAGTTCATCTGTCATATCATTTATACTTTTTACGAGCACACCAATTTCTCCATCATACTTTTCTTCATTTCGTATTTTTACGGAGAAGTCTCCTTTTGCAATTTTTTGTATCGGTTCAATAATAGTCCAAATCATCGCCTCTCGCTTCGGTCTCATTAATACTCCGATCAATACCCAAATAAGAACGATAAATACAAAGCCGACCATATCACTAATTAAAAAAGTAACAAACGGCGATACGTTTATTTCAAGAGCATTTATAATACTTGATGATACATAAAATGCGATAGACCAAATTATTGTTAGAAAAGAAAAGAGTGCTAATACCGCTCCAATTACTTTCAATATCTTCAACTTACTCATTTGTTTTCTTTTTCTCATTTACTTACCTCTAGGCGATACCCTAAACCTCTTATCGTTTTAATACTAAATTTCGACTTCTCTTCTTGGAACTTCTCACGTAACCGATTAATATGAACATCTAATGTACGTTCATTCCCTTCAAAATCATATCCCCATACATCTTCAATTAATTGCTCTCTCGAACAAGTTCTTCCCGCCTTAGATCCTAATGTAAAAAGTAACTCGAATTCTTTTAGCGGTAACGTAACCGTTTGTTCCCCCAGTGTCACTTCAAACGTTTTACGGTTTAACAGTACATTTCCAACTTGAATCGATTGCGATACTGTAATTTGGTAACGTTTCAGTAACGCCTTTACTCTCACTACTAATTCTATAGGATCAAATGGTTTTACGAGATAATCATCTGTTCCAAGGTAAAAACCTTTTACTTTTTGAGATGTTTCCCCTTTGGCAGTTAGCATAAGAATCGGGATATCATAGTATTTTCTTAATTCAAAACATACATCATATCCATCCATATTCGGCATCATAATATCAAGAATAACCATATCGACTTTTACTTCGTCTATTTTCTGAAGAGCATCTAGTCCATCAATTGCCTCATATGTTTGAAAGCCTTCCCGCTCTAAAAAAACAGAAACAAGTTCTCTAATATGCGGATCGTCGTCTACTATTAAAATTTTAGGTATCAAAGGAACCATTTCCTTTCTACTAAGCATCTTTTATATTTTTTAAAAATGAATAATCAGCGGAGTACAATCTCCACTGATTATTCATTTTATAATGCGCCCTCTTTAATTTTCAATTGTTGCGTTGCAAACTCACGATACATGTCATGTGTACGTAATAATTCATCGTGCGTACCGCTTCCTGTAAGGTTCCCTTTTTCAATAAAGATAATTTTATCCGCATCTACAACCGTAGAAAGCCTATGTGCAATAACTAAAGTTGTTCTGCCTTTCATTAAGTTATTTAATGCTTTTTGAACGACAGACTCGGATTTACTATCTAGACTTGAAGTTGCTTCATCTAACATAAGAATTTGCGGATTTCGAAGTAATGCTCGGGCAATCGCAATTCGCTGTCTTTGTCCTCCAGAAAGCTTCACACCGCGCTCTCCAACTTCTGTTGCATATCCATTTGGTAAATCATGAATAAATGCATCAACATATGCCATAGCTGCTACTTTTTCAATTTCTGCATCCGTCACTTCGCCCTCAACACCGTAACAAATATTATCTCGAATCGTTCCATCGATTAACGGACTATCTTGTGATACATAACCAATTTGACGTCGCCATGACTGCAATGAATAGCTCGTAATTGATTCTTTTCCTAATTTAATAGCACCACCAGTTGGCTCATAAAAACGTTCTAGTAATGAAAATAAAGTTGTTTTTCCGCTACCACTTGGACCTACAATCGCTGTTACTTTTCCAGATTCAATTGTGAAATCAATATTGTTCAATACTTTCTCATCTTCGTTATACTCAAAATGTACATTTTCAAGAACTATCGACTGCTTAGCATTCGAAACCTTCACACCAGTTTCATGATCTTCTACTTCATATTCTAAAATCGCATTAATTCTTTCCGTTGCACCAATTGCCTTTTGGAATTGTGTAAAGAACATAGATAACTGGCTCATTGGCATAATAATTTGAACTAAATATAAAATAAATGCTACAAGTTCACCTGTTGTTAATGCACCACTAGAAACTCGCATTCCACCATAGCCTACGATAATAACAAGCAGTGCCATTAAAACAAACGACATAACTGGTGAAATTAATGCTTGCACTTTTCCTTCTTTTAAACCAAATTGCAATAACTTTTGTATCCCTGTATTACCTGTTTCATATTCTCTTGTTTCTGTATTTGAAGATTTCACTAAACGAATTTCTGATAACACCTGTGTTAACACACTTGTAAAAGATGCTGTTTCATCTTGAAGCGCTTTTGAAATCTTATACATTTTTCGTCCAAGAGGAACTAAAATCAATACAGATAACGGAATAACCGTTAAGAGTAAAGCTGTCATTTTCCAATCTAAAACAAATAATACAATTAATGATCCAACAATTGAAATACCGCCTGTTAATAAATTTGACAAGTGCTCAGAAATTAATGTTTTCACAACACCTGTATCATTTGTCATACGGCTAATCGTATCGCCTGTTCTATTTTGATCATAATAAGATACTGGTAAAACAAGCACCTTTTTCCACAAACGTTCTCTCAGTCCAGCTACAATCTTCTGCCCAATATAATTTAGTAAATAAATTGACAATCCTGCAGCAATGGTTTGCATGACAAAGAAGGCAACTAGCCCAACAATTTGTCCTGTACTAATTGACGAAAGCGAAAAATTATCTACTAATCCTTTTGTTAACATCGGAATAAATAAACTCGCTCCTGTAGAAAGTAAACTCATTAACAATGCAAAAACAAGAATCCCTTTCGGAGGGTTTGTATCTCGAATAAGGCGTAAAAATTGCCTCCAACTTCCTTTTTTCTTCATTTCATTTCTAACTTCCATTCCTGTTCATCTCCTCGTGTTAAGCCAAACTGCTCTTTCTAAAACTAGAATACAGTACAAATGTAAACTGAATGTAAACACACTTTTTCTATTTTTACAAAATATACATAAAAACTCATCTTTACAACAGATATAAACATCTGATATTATTACCTGGTACTTAATGTTATTGTATGTGAATTATAGATAACTAATTTAAAATACTATATAAATCTCCAGTTATTGAAAGGAGTATCCTTTTTGCAAACAAATATACATTCTGAAAAGGAAACAATCATTTTTATTCACGGCTTAGTTGGCAATCGTCGTGCCTTCAAAAAAGAGCATAAACGATTTTCTGCTTCCTACAACATTATAACTTATGACTTATTAGGTCACGGCGACGATAAAGGAGAAGCTATTGAATTTTCATTACAGCGCCTCGTAGATCAATTATTGAAATTATATGAAAAAGAAGGTATTACAGAGGCTCATATTTGCGCTTTAAGCTATGGCTGTTATATCTCTACAATTTTTGCACAAATGCACCCGGAAAAGGTATTAAGCATTTGTCATATTGGTGGACATTATAATAATCCATCCCTTTTATATAACGTATTTCAAAAATTTTGGGAGAAGCGAGGAGACGAATACTCTAAATGGCTCTCTCAATACGCAAATACTATTTTTCCAAGCGGCATATTAAAAGCGAATCCGTTCGCAGTCATTTCAAGAAATATTTACTACCGTTTCGGATTACAATTACATTCATCCATAATTGCCCAATCATTACGACACCGGTTAGAATTCGATTTAAAATCCAAATTAAAATCACTTCCCCACCCTATATTATGGGTAATGGGTGAACAAGATCATCTCTATAAATCTTGCCTATTCGATTTAAAATCTATTCTGCCAAACGTTCTATATAAGGAAATACCTTTAGCAGGACATGCAGCGAACTTATTTCGTCCCAACTATTTCCATGACTTATATGATCGATTTTTAAATGGAAAGTTAAAATAAAAACTACTAAACTTCCAATTTATTCAACTATAAAAAGGCTTCCCAAGTTTCCTTGGAAAGCCTTTTCTCTATACGAAAAGTATATAAACTACTTTTTCTTAGTATGCTTTTGTGTAACCTAAAATGTGCTTGCTCCAGTAAGAGTTGCTTACAGAACTAATACGTACACCAGTTGCATCAGTTTCTGCACTAATGAACTGACCGTTTCCTAAGTAAACACCCATGTGAGAAGGACCTGATTTATAAGTATTTTGGAAGTATACTAAATCACCTGGTTGTGGATTACTAGTTTTTGTTTTAGAGCTCCAGTATCCAGCAACTGTTTGACGAGCGCCTTTATGACCAGTTTGATTTAATACGTAGTGAATGAATCCACTGCAGTCAAAACCAGCAGGTGTTGTACCAGCAGTTCTGTATGGTGAACCATTTAAAGATCTAGCGAATCCAGCGATTGAAGACGTATCTCCACCTGTAGGTGCTGTTGGTTTTTGTACTTGGTTAGAACCTTGGTTAGAACCTTGGTTACCACCAGTCACTCCACCTTTTACAAACTTAACATAGTCTGCACTTACGTAACCTGTGCGGCCATTATGGTTAATTTTGTACCAACCATTTTCTGCGCCAGTAACGTTTAATACTTTACCGTTTGTTACCCCACCAATTACAGCATTGTATGTAGCTGGGCCTGTACGTACTTTTAAAGCACCAGTGTTAACAACATAAGAACCACCAGTTTGAACTGTAGTAGTATTGTTGTTGTTTGTAGTTGGTTTTTGTGTTTCGTTAGATACAGCAGAACCACCTTTTGTTACGAAGTCTTTGCTTACGTATCCAGTTCCACCGTTGAAGTTGATTTTAAACCAATCTTGTACTTCACCTACAACTTGTACTGTTTTCCCTTTATTTACAGAACCTAATACTGTATGAGAAGTACTTGGGCCTGTACGTACGTTAAGTGAAGAAACGTTTACTGTGTAAGTACCTGTTCCTTGTTGAACAGTTGTTCCTTTATTACCACCAGTTGTTACGAAGTCACCACTTACATAACCTGTTTGGCCGTTTACACTTACTTTGAACCAACCGTTTTCTTGTCCAATTACTTGTAGTACTTGACCTTGTTTTACTTTAGAAATAACGTTATGTCCTGTACCAGCACCTGAACGAACATTTAATACATCAGCAGTTACTGTGTATTTTAATTCAGAAGTTGTTTCTACTTTTTTTGTTTCAGTTACAGTCGTTTGAGTTTGTGTTTGAGTCTGTCCATTAATTTCTTTTAGCGCTTCGTTCGAAACTTGTGCATGAGCAGAATCCATACCTGGAACTGCAACACCTGCTACTGAAGCTGCTGCTAAACCTGCAATTACTTTTTTCATAAGTTGTCTTTACTTCCTTTCCCTACTATCCTCTTAAAAAAACATATAAACTTAATACTTTACAATATTATCAAAGTAAAATATTCATCAAGTTCCATTTTTTAACAAGAGTTTTATTTTTCACACGTAGTTCATTTTAAATGAACTACGTGAATTCCGTGTGAACTTCATGTGAACTTTATCATTAAACATAGTAATTTTGCAACGATTTCCTTCAAATTTCTTATGTATTGCATAAAAATTCGACATTCCATTCATTATCTCAATATAGAATACTTATTTTCTATCCAATAAAAAAAATTTTATTAACGAATACAAAACAAACTATGTGTTTCCTTGATAAAATGAATTACATGAAGCGTACTCTTATCATGGCAAAAATTACTTAATTAATCAATAGTATAATATTTTTAGAAAACTAATTCCCTATACGATCTATGTTTTTTAAATAATTTGACGAATTGTAAGATTTGGTTCTCAAAACCTCATTCTATGTTAAAGAAATTACACACTCCATTGACTATTTTTTTTTACTAACTATGGAATTTTTGAAATATTTCCGTTATTATTTATATAGTCATATAATATGAAACTCTTATCAACAAAGAGATGTACAATGGGAATTTAAGGACTGCCGACTTCCACCATTCCAGATTGTAGTCTTACTAGTAATGAACAAGGAGGTGCATTTGTGAAAAACATAATAGACGATCACATAAACAAAAATATAGAACTATACTACGCCCCTATTCAGTTCGTTTCATTTATAACATTACAAAAAATATCAACTATTGAAACACGTAAAAAAGAATTGAAAAATCAGATGAAAAATAGCCAACAAAAAAATCCTTACTACTTATAAAGTGAAACTTTATAAGTAGTAAGGATTTTGTGCATCTCCCACTAATTATTAGCCTTCACCAATCGGGCGTTTGCGGGCCGTTAATGCGGGATAAAAAAAGGTGAACAAGTCGTATCCCTGTTCACCTTTTATAGTTTCTACTTTATTTATAAATTTTCACACGATTTTCTAATGGTTGGAACTCTTTTTCGCCAGCAAGTACTACTGGTTTACCAAATGGCATTTGCGCAGTGAGTTTCCAGTTTTCTGGAACATCCCATTCTTTTCTTACTTTTTCATCAATTAACGGATTATAATGTTGCAATGTAGCACCAAATCCTTCAATTTCTAAAGCTGTCCAAATTGCAAATTGTAACATCCCTGAGGATTGCTGTGACCACGTTGGAAAATTCTCTTTATATAGTGCAAATTTTTCTTGAAGCCCTTCCACTACTTCACTGTCTTCAAAGTATAAAACCGTTCCATAACCACTTTTAAATGCATTCATTTTTTCTTCTGTAGGTGCAAAGTTATTTTCAGGTACAATTTTCCGTAACGTTTCTTTCGTAAGATCCCATAATTTATCATGTTGTTCTCCTAATAAAACAACAACACGAGCACTTTGAGAATTAAAAGCTGAAGGTGTATGTTTTACAGCATGATAAATCACTTCTTGAATTTTCTCATCAGAAACTACTTGCTCTTTACTAATTGCATAAATAGATCTTCTGTCTTCAATTGCTGAGTAAAAATCTTTTGCCATCATAATTCCCTCCAATTTTCAATTGAGGCTATTTCATATGTATACATCATACAACGCCCCTTCAAACTTATTATTAATAAGCTTATAACTTTATACTATCAACAAACATTGATAAACTCAAATAATAACTCTCACATTTTTTACCTTTTTACTTCCCGTGTTTTAAATAAAAAGGCAGTTTATCGTTACTAAAAATAAGTAACAATAAACTGCCTTCCTCATGTAATGTTCTAACTTAGCATTTTACTTAATTAACTAATCCAAATGTATATGACATTAACTTATTCGTCTCTGTAAAACGTTTTGTTTTACTTGAAGTCCCCATGACTACTGTAATAATTCGAGTATCTCCTTGTTTTGCAGTACCTGTAAAACAGTACCCTGCACTATCTGTAAATCCTGTTTTTAATCCGTCTATTCCTTCTATATATAAACTTTTATTATTTTTGTTTAGCATGTCATTTGTACTGATAACATTAACATTATTAAATGCTAACTGACTTTGACGTAAGTGAGTCACTTCTAATATCTCCGGATAATCTTTTATAAGATGATACGCCAGTTTTGCTACATCGGCAGCTGTCATCTTAGTCTCACTTCCATCAGGCTCTTGTAGCCCTGATGCATTTGCGAATTTAGCATGTTCCGACATTTCTAACTGTTTCGCTTTTGCATTCATAAGTTGAACGAAATCTTTCTCCGTCTTTGCCATATGTTCTGCTAACGCCACCGCCGAATTATTTGCCGATTCAATCATTAATGCATGGTACAAGTCTTTCACAGTCAATGTGTCATTCACTTGGACTGGGATTCTCGCACCCTCTGTTTGCGCTGCTTTCTCACTCATTTTCACCGGATCTTCCCAGCGAACTTTCCCATTATGTACACTCTCTAATAAAAGGTACGCTGTCATCATCTTAGACATACTAGCTGGCGCAAAAGCTTCATTTTCGTTATGTTGATAAATAACATCTCCATTACTCGCATCGATAATCATAGCTGCTTTTGCATCAACTTTTGGTGGGATGTACTTTGACGGAACTACTTTTTCAGTTAACCCAGTTTTAGGTAGCTCTGCCACTTGTAAAGGTGGTCCCTCTACATTTGTTGTACTCTTTTGAGTTCCTTGGAATAAGAACCAACATATCCCTAAAATAATGACTAATAGGATTGTTACTCTTCCCCATTTCAACCGATTCATTTCAAAACTCCTTTAGCAAACCTTTTATACACTCACAGTCAACCATAACAACAATTCCTGCATATCGTCAAGGTAAAAAGTATATTTATTCATATACAACAATTATTATTTCAATCTATTTATGTTACACTATAAATACTGAAATATAAGAATATTCAATGATAAATTCATAAACAAACTATTTAATAGAAAGGATTCATACAAATGATACTTCCAAAACCATTAAAATACGGCGATACTATTGGGATTTATTCGCCCTCTTCACCAGCAACCTACACTTCCCCAAAAAGGTTTGAACGAGCAAAATCTTACTTAAAACAGAAAGGGTTTCATATATTGGAAGGTTCACTTACAAATCAATATGATTATTATCGTTCTGGCAGCATACAAGAGCGTGCTGATGAACTAAATGATTTGATAAGAAATCCAAATATTTCTTGTATCATGTCAACAATTGGTGGGATGAATTCCAATTCATTATTACCTTATATCGATTATGATACTTTTCGAAATAACCCTAAAATAATGATTGGATATTCAGACGTATCAGCTTTATTACTAGGAATTTATGCAAAAACAGGAACTCCTACATTTTACGGTCCTGCACTCGTTCCTTCTTTTGGAGAATTTGAGCCTTTTGTAGATGACACATACAAATATTTTTCAGAAACATTACTAAACGATCAACCTCTTCCTTACAATATAAAGCAACCGTTATTTTGGTCAGATGAATTTATTAATTGGGAAGAAAAAATGAAAGAAAAAGAACTTAGACCAAATAATTGGATTTCTGTAACGAATGGACAAGCTACTGGGCGTATGATTGGCGGGAACTTAAATACAATACAAGGAATTTGGGGTAGTCCTTATATGCCACCTATTCAAGAAGGTGATATTCTATTTATTGAAGATAGCTCAAAAGATGCAGCTACTATTGAAAGAAGCTTTTCCTTACTTAAACTTAACGGAGTATTTGATAAAATTTCTGGTATCATTCTTGGAAAACATGAGCAATTTGATGATTGCGGTACGAATCGAAAACCTTACGAAATACTATTAGAAGTACTACAAAATCAAAGAATCCCTTTTCTAGCTGACTTTGATTGTTGTCATACGCATCCAATGATCACTATGCCCATAGGTATTCCAATTAAGTTGGATGCGACCAATAAAAAGATACATATTTTAGAAAAATGGACGGTCTAAGCACACTTATATTATAGGAAGAAAATATAATGAACTTACCATTAGAAAACAATGAAAAGCTCCGTTTATGAAAAACGGAGCTTTTCATTATTGACCTAAATTTTGTATCTTATCTTTCAAATCTCGCACTTGATCCATCGTCTGCATAAGCTCAGAGTTTTTAAATTGCTCTACATCAATTTTCCCTTCCTCTACCTTCTTCATAGAAGTATCAATTAATGTATTTAACTTTTCATTATATCCGACGATTTGTTGGTGAAGATCCTTCGCAACATCTGGTGGTGTTAATTCATTAAAAGCTGGTATATCTTGTTTAATTTCATTTAGCTTCGCTTCCAATTCTTTTCGGGCTTCTTTATCATTAACAGCCTTTTCCGCTAACGCTGGAGCTTCATTTGCAAATGCGCTTATTTCATTCACATAGTCTGTTGCCTTTTGAGCATAATCTAATGAGTTCTTTCCTTCCTCTACAATCGAACAGCCTATTAAACCAATTGAAACTATCAATACTAATAAAATTGATTTTATTTTCATTTTAGACTCCCTTCGTCTTTATAATTGTCTGTAAGCTTCCCTTCATAACTTCTAGCTTAATTGCTTATAACCTTTTTTCAAATAGCAATTTACCCACTTACATGCCCTATTATTGTTACAACATCAATTTCTATATGTACGCTAATAATATCTTCAATTATATCCATATATCCTTGTCCTATAGCTGTTCCATAGCGTAATGACAGCCCCTTCTTTTCATAAACTGACTTTGGCACTGTAAAAATAAATCTCCTCAAGTTTCTTTCATCAGCTGGTTCCATAATTAAAACAATCCCATCCTCATCAAACATATACACTCGCCCTCCAACTTTACATTCACTATGGCTCAGTATTGCCTTGGTCAACTAAATTTAAAACCTAAAAATACGATACACGCTGCTCTATAATTAAAATAAGAAGCATTCATTCTTTTTTTAAAGAATGAATGCTTCTTCAAAACGTTGTTTTAAAGGTCCTTCCCCCCCTGTAGATGGGGGATATCACTTCCCCTCAATACACATCTCTTGCCTATCATTTTCGGACAATATAGAGCATATCTGTTTCAGATAACCCAAATCTCTTAGCGCTTTTCATTCCTTGTTTTTCAGCTATGTTATACAGTTCTACCTTAAATCCTACATTCATTAATCGTTGAATAAATCCTGATTGATTATAAATTCTTACATGATCTTCATGACCAAAAGCTAATTTTCTTAATTTCGGTGTTACAATTAATTTATTCTCTATAATAGAATCTACATTCATTACGATTGGCACTTGAATAATTCCCCATCCATTTGGCTTTAATACTCTATATAACTCTCGCATCGCTTTTTCATCATCGAAAACGCGTTCTAATACATGGTTACATAAAATCACGTCAAATGTATTATTTTCATATACAATTCTTGTAACATCTATTTCTTTCATTAACGGATCCTTCGGTTCAATATCTCCACATACATATGTAATGTTTTTATACTGACTAAACCATCCTCTTACCTTTGCTTCCGGTGCAATATGAAGTACAGTATCATTTCCACTTAATAAATCAGTTTCCATTTCAATATAAACACGATATAACCTTTCACGATCCATCGAATCACATACCGGACAAATCCCCGTATCTTTATTCCACATCTCGAATTTATATTTTGGAAAATCGTAATGTGCTCGCCAAGGGGAAAATTTTGCAAATTGTTGATTGCAATATTGACAATAACATACTTCTTTCTCAAATATACGAGTAACTACCTTATTTAGTGCCTTCTCTATCTTTCCATTATCAATTTCATTTAATTTCCCACCTCTTACTGCATCTTTCATTATGAACACCGCATTTTCCAAACAATGAGTCAAGCACTCTTTATGATCTTGCTCATCATTTAAAAATCCACTATTATATGCATCTATTATTAATTCAATCCATTCCTCAATTGTCATGAATATAAACTGCTTTTGCTTTTGATTTCGTCCACTATACTGTCTAAAATAACTAAGAGGTTCCTGTATATAAACGACTCTACCTTTCTTCATCATATCGAGCCATGTTGCAATGTCATGAATAGCAGAATAAGCTTTCCCCTTAAAACAACCAAACTTCCCTCCAAAAAACTTCCGATTAAACAGAACTGTTGTAGGTTCACCAACTACATTTTTCAAGTTTTTTAACATATAATTCCCTAATTCTTTCCCTTCAAAAAGTGTAGTTTCTTTGGCAATTTTCATATTCAATGTTGATGGTGGTAAAACCTCTTCATTCTCATCAATTAGTTCCCGATATGATGTCACAAACGAAATGTTTTCTATTCTAAAAAAACAATTCATCATTCTTTTAATCTTTTCAGGATGAAATAAGTCATCATCTAATAAAAAGTTTATATACTCTCCAGTTGCAAGTTCTATACATTTATTAAAGTTCTCAGCTTCTAATGGGGTTTCATTTTTAACATATGTAATGCATTCATATTCACGTAAATATGGTTGGATCATCGCGTGAACTTCAACGTTCGTACTGTCGTCAGAAATTATTATTTCAATATTTTCATATGTTTGATTCAAAGCACTTTTGAGAGCTAATTCCAAATAATGAGGTTTATTGTAGGCAGGAATAAGTATGCTAACTTTCGGTAAATGAGAGTTGTAATTCATATATTGTTTTTTCTTTTCTATATTAATTTTCTTTAGCTTAATTTGTTGATAAAAATCTAATGTATATACTAGTGATGATGGAACTATTCTTCTTGCATAGTCTAGAAAATTAGTTATTGCTTTGTCTAACTCTGTTTCATTAGCTAAAAAACCATATTTTTCTCCAACTATAATACTATGTGAAAAATCTTCTAATCCATCCATAAGTTTATTAGATTCATTTAACTGTTGACCTGGATGTAATCGGAAGTAACTAAGTGTCTCCGCTATATATACTGCTTTTCCTTTACTTAATAAGGATAACCATGAGGCGATATCTACGTTGCATAGATACCTCCTTTTATCAAACATACCATACGGTTCTTTCAAGTCATTTTTACGAAATAATACCGTTGTAGGTTCTCCTATATAATTCTTTTGATTTACAATTACCCTATTTGCTAATTCCACCCCATCTACTATTGTGTCATTTTCAAATAGACGTACTGTTGAATAAATATGTCTTAATTCGTTCTCTTCATCATCAATTACTTGGCGATGGGATGTTACGAGCTTAATTTCATGATTTAAATCATTGACATAATATTTCATCATTTTTTCAATTTTATTAACATGAAATATATCATCATCCATTAAAAAGTTAATATACTCGCCGTTCGCCTCATTACATAACATAAGTGCATTTTCAAATTGCCCTAGAGTTGCGCTATTTTTTATATAATTAATATTTGAATACTTACACAAATATTTTTGTAATACCTTTTTTGTTTCGTCATTCGTACTATCATCTCCAATAATAATTTCTATGTTAGGATATGTTTGTTCTAACACACTACATAATGCTTTTTCAAAGTAGTGAGGACGATTATAAGTAGGAATTAATACACTCACCAATGGCATTCGATCTATCGCCTCTTTACTTTTTTCAAAATGACCTCTCATCTTATTCCTCCACCTTTTCGCATATTATTTATATACGCGACACAAAATCACATGACTAAAACCGTATGGAACCTTTATACTTTTATGCAAGCTCGTAACAAAATATCCTACTTTTCACTCCTATATATACACATTCAATAATACAGACATTTGATTTACAGCTTTCCATTCATAATGATTACCATCCTAAAACAGTATTGAGCCAAATAAATCTATACGTTGAAATGAATATATATTTCTTAACAAAAAATAGCTACACCATAAGGTGCAGCTATTTTTACGATAACTACTTAATCAAATTATATTCCTTTATCTAGCTCATAAAGCATACGATATCTCTCATTTTCTTTAAGTAATTGCTCATGACTTCCTTGCATTACAATTTGACCACGATCAAGGAATATAACTTCATCTACATGTTCAATTCCTACAAGATGATGCGTAATCCAAATGACTGTATTTTCTTCCGTTGCAGAAAACATTGTTTCTATTAAAGACAACTCTGTCTTTGGATCTAACCCGATAGTAGGTTCATCAAGTACAATAATCGGCGCTTCTTGCATAAGCGTTCTAGCAAAAGCAACCCTTTGTCTTTCTCCACCAGAAAATCTCTTCCCCATTTCATGCATTTTTGTTTGTAATCCATCTGGAAGAGAAGCGATATGCAAAGCTAATTGTGCTTTCTCTAAAGCGTTCCATATCTCTTCATCATTAGCCTCTGGTTTACCGATTCGCACATTGTTTCCAATTGTCGTATCGAACAAATGCGGTTTTTGATTTAATACGGAAATATATTTGGATAAAAGATTCGTATGCGCTTGTTCACCATTCAATAAAACTTGTCCATGTACCGGACTTAACGCCCCTGTTAACAATTTTAGTAAAGTAGATTTCCCTGTCCCACTTCTACCTAAAATGGCAATTTTTTTTCCTGCTTTTATTTGTAACGATATATCTTTTAATACAGTCTCGTTACTGTCTGGATAACTATACGATACATGATTCAGTTCAATATCTACATGTTTTGGTGCACCGTAATCCTTATCTTCATGCAAATCCATTTCATCATGTAAAACACTATCACTTTCTACACGATTCAGACGATGAGCAGATTCTACATAAGATGGGATTCGATCGATGGCATCTGAAATCGGAATAAGCGCATTCGTTACAGATAAAGTCATTAATACGAAGGCCGCGATAACTGTAGGTGCAATCTGTTCACTTGCTGCTTCATTCCCAGTCCATATAATCATTGAAATAACTACAATACCTACTACTAAATGAATGAGACTGTCTCGAATATGATACCAGCGTTTCAATCTCTTCTCTGTTTTTAACAATCGATCATTTTGCTCTACATACTCATTAATAAATTCATCTTTTCGACCACTTGCCTGCCAATCCGATAATCCAAAGACTGCATCTGTTAGTTGTTGATACAAACGGCTTCTTCCCTGCTTTAACGTAACATGATGTCGCCTCATCAATAGTAATGATACGAATGGAAGAAGAAAAACGATAATAGCTAACATACAACCAGCAATCAGTGCAAATACGAAGTCAAATGTACCGATAACAAGTACGAAAATGCTATATACAACTAGTGCTAATATACTAGGGAATATTGTACGTAAATATAGGTTTTGCAAATGCTCTATATCTTCGGATAGTACGCCTAACACATCACCCGTTTGAAATCGCGAACGGAAAAATAACGCCTGTGGTTCTACTATTCTGTATAGTTTCGTTCTCATTCGTTCTAATATGCGTAGTACGACATCATGTCCCACTAAACGCTCTATATAATGGAAAACAGCTTGCCCTATACTAAACGCACGTGTTGCAACAATCGGAACATATACAGCCATTACATTTTCTGGTCTAAGAGCAGATTTTGAGATCAAATAACCTGAAATAAAAAGTAACATCGCACCTGAACTAACTCCAAGAAGCCCAAGGAAAATAGTTAAAGTCATTCTACCTTTATTTTGCTGTATATAAGGTTTAATCCAGTTACTCATTTCTCTCCCCTCTCTTCCCTATGAAAATGTAATGTCTCTTTCTTTAACAGTTCTTCATACGTTCCACTTTCTTTAATTTTCCCTTTATTTAAAATGAAAATATGATCCATTTGTTTCATCCAATGCAGACGATGTGTTGCAAGAAATACTAACTTACCTTCAAACAGACGTAACATCGATTGCTTTATTTCAAATTCAGTTTCAATATCAAGATGCGCCGTAGGTTCATCTAATAAAATGATTGGTTTTTTACTTAAAAGTGCACGCGCCATAGCGACACGTTGTTCTTGTCCGCCACTAAGCATACGTCCACCTTCTCCAATTCTTTCATCCATCCCATTCGGAAGGGATGCAACGAGTGAGCTAAGCCCTACATCATGAATAACTTTCTTCATTTCTTCATCCGTTGTATTTGTCTCGTAGAAACAAATATTATCTTTTAATGAAAGTGGGAAAATATATGGTTGCTGTGGAATATAAGCAATATTTTTTTGCCAATCTTCACGAGCAGATCCATCAACTTCTACACCATTTACTAACATCTTTCCACTCGAAGGAGATAAAAAACCTGCTAATACGTCGATTAACGTCGATTTCCCTGCACCACTTTCACCAATAACACCAATAGCACCGTTACCTTCCCAAGTAAAATTAATTCCTTCTAATATAGCCTTTTCAGATTCAACATTATTAACTTTGATATCTTGTAATTTCAAGCTACTAGAGGCATTCCATACTATATCGTCATTTAAAGCTTTCTTTTCTATTCCTTTTTGTTGCTGTAGAATTCCCTCTATTTGTTCCATCGCAAGTTGGCCATCTAATGTAGCATGATAATTCGCTCCAACTTGCTTAATCGGTAGAAAATATTCCGGAGCTAAAATTAATATTGTAAGAGCAGGCAATAAAAGAATCGTTCCGTCTATTAAACGAATTCCTAAACCTACTGCCACAAACGCAATTGATAAACTTGTAAAGAAATCTAATGCAAAAGAAGAAAGAAAAGCAACTCGCAAAGTACGCATCGTTGCTTTTCTATATCTTTTACTAACCTTTTCAATCTTTCCTTCGTGCTGTTTACTTTTCCCTAAATACTTTAATGTTTCTAACCCTTTTAACGTATCTACAAAATGATTAGAAAGTACACGATATGTTTCATATTGACTATCAGCCATTTTCTGCGCTGCTAATCCTAAAAGAATCATAAATATGATTACAATAGGAATCGTTACAACTAAAATGATTCCAGACTTAATATCCAGCGTAAAAACATATAGTACAATTAATCCCGGAACGATAATACTTCTAATCATTTTAGGGATTGTCAATTCAATATATGTTTTAAATTTTTCAATCCCTTCAATCGATAAGGTAACCAGATGACCTGTTCCGACAGTTTGAACATATCTTGGTCCTAACGTGAAATATGCCTCTATTAATTGCTTTCTTAGCAACGATCCTGTTTTTTCAGCGAAACGTTCCACTAAAATTTGTGATATTCGAACCAACATGTGGCGCGCTGCAAACATGACCCCAAAATAAACAGTTTCATTCAATACAGATTGCACTGTTTCTCCATTAAATAAAAACGTAATAGCTCGCGCTAAAAATACTGTTTGCGCAATAATACTAAAAGCTTCTAAAATACTAATAATCGTTAACGCTACATATAACATACGGCTACCGGGATAAGACGGAAGTCCTCTTTTTCTTTTCATTAGTACTCCAAATCGTTGTCTGACTTAACAGGTTGTCTAAATACATAATAACTCCATATTTGACTTCCAATAACGAAAGGCAAAATAGCAATCGCAAAGTAAGTCATAAGTTTTAATGCATAAGCTCCTGATGCTGCATTGTAAATTGTCAAATCATTCATTGCTCCTAAAGAGCTAATCATAACACGTGGGAACATACCGATAAATACACTCGCACTTAGTAAAATGATTGTTAAACTCGTCATAAAGAAAGCCCAACCATCTCTTCTTCTTTTATTTAATAAAGTGGAAGCTAATAGTGCTACAAAAGCTCCAATTGGTACCATAATCCATTCTGTGCCATGGGCAGTGAAAATATCGGTTTTCCATAACCCTATACCAGCAAAAATAAGAAGTGTTATTAATGAAAATGGTGCAATTTTTATTGCAGCAATTCGTGCACGTTCTCTCAATTTACCCGTTGTACGTATTGTAAGGAATTGTAGTCCATGAACAATACATAGCAGAAGGAACATTACTCCTCCAAGTAACGCAAATGGATGAAGTAATTGCAAGAATCCACCTACAACATTTTTACTCTCATCGATAGGTACACCTACCATAAAGTTTGCAATCGCAACTCCCCAAAGGATAGGAGGTAGCATACTTCCAATAAACATACCCCAATCCCATGCACTCTTCCATTTATGATTATCTATTTTCGCCCGGAATTTAAAGGAAACACCTCTTAAAATTAAAGCAAGTAGCATAAATACAAAGGGAACATAAAAACCGCTAAATAAAGTTGCATACCAGTGCGGAAATGCCGCAAACATAGCGCCACCAGCACAAACAAGCCATACTTCATTCGCGTGCCAGAACGGTCCTATTGTATTCAAGTAAACTCGTTTTTCAAAATCATTCTTTCCTAAAAACCTTGAAACCATTCCTACACCAAAATCGAAACCTTCCAGTACGAAGAATCCAACAAATAAGATTGCAATAACTAAAAACCACAACTCATTAAGAGATAACATACTCTTCCTCCTTATCAAATGGATCATGGCTTTGATAATCCTTTTTCGTTTTCTTATTCGTATGTCCCTTAATAGTACGAACAAATAAGTACACACAAATTCCACCCATAATTAAATACATTGATGTGAATGAAATAAGTGAGAATAGTACTTCACCGAATGTTACATTGGGTGATACAGCATCTTCTGTTTTCATTACACCAAATACTACCCAAGGCTGACGACCCATTTCAGTCATAATCCACCCTACTGTATTACCAATGAACGGAAGAGAAATTGCATACACCATTACTTTTAAATACCACGTTTTTTCAGCTAAACGATCTTTTCTTGATAAGAACCATCCGTAAGCTCCTAGAAGTAACATGAATGTTCCACTCATTACCATTGCTCTAAAACTCCAAAACATCGTATGCACTGGAGGAATATAATCTCCAGGTCCATATTTTTCTTCATATTGTTTTTGAATTTGATTCATCCCTTCAACTTGACCGCTAAACTTATCATACGACAATAGACTTAGCATATAAGGGATTTGAATTTCAAATGAATTTTCTTTCTTCTCTGTATCAATTTTCGCAAATACTGTAAATGGCGCTGGATCCTCACTCGTATTCCATAGCGCTTCAGCTGCAGCCATTTTCATTGGATGTGTCTTAATTAATTGTTGTGCTTGTGCATGACCGAAGAACAATACAAGCGCTGTTGTAATCGTTCCAACAATGATAGAAATTCGGAACGATTTTTTAAATACTACAGTTTCTTGTCCTTTTGTAATTTTCCATGCACTTACACCCGCAATAAAGAATGCACCTGTTGCAATTGCCGCTGTAATTGTATGCGGGAACTGTACCCATAATTGTGGATTTTGAATAATCGCTAAAAAGTCATTCATTTGTGCACGACCATCTGCTGCCATTTCATACCCTACAGGTGACTGCATAAATGCACTTGCAGTTAAAATCCAAAATGCTGATAACATTGTTCCAATTGACAGGAGCCAAATACATAATAAGTGAATTCGCTTCGGTAGTTTATCTTCACCGAATACCCATAAACCTAAAAATGTAGACTCAATGAAAAATGCTAGTAATCCTTCAATTGCAAGTGATGGACCAAATACATCACCTACGAAACGTGAATATGTGGACCAGTTCATACCAAACTGAAATTCTTGTAAAATACCTGTTACTACACCTACTGCAAAGTTAATAAGGAATAATTGCGTCCAAAACTTCGCCATCTTCTTATATACTTCTTGTCCTTTTACCACATACAACGTTTGCATTATCGCAATAATAAAAGCTAAACCAATTGACAGCGGAACAAAAAAGTAATGGAAAATCGTTGTTGATGCGAACTGTATTCGTGCCAATTCGAGCGTTTCCATACTAAAATCACTTCCTTCATAGTTTTTATAATTAAAATTAATTGAGCAATCTTAAAAAACTCAATTATTAAGAAATGCGAAAAGACAAAAACATCTTGTATGTATTGTCGAAAAATGCAAAATTTCAGTTTTTCAAACTATTGCAATGCTATTTTTTATCTTTTCACTATTTCTGTAGTGTTTTGATTCGTTAATCGAATTGTATAATATACTTACATAATAAATTCAGATGATTTTTGACGTATTATTGACATCATTTTGTCTGAAATATGTCTTTTGGTATTTTTTTGAATTATATTTTTCACGTTATTAAAATGTATTTTTCGAATGTAAGACTTACTCTTTTATCAATAAAAATATCCCCTCCCTCTTTGTACACTTGACTTTTATTCCAAAAAATGTCCTTGAAACTAACCAGAAAAAACGCTAGATTTTTGTCAAGAGAAAAATGAATTCCCTAAATTCAATCCTATCATTTTGCTATTCAAAAATAGAAAATAAGTCTCTTCTCTCTAAACTAAAAATTCATTTCTTTGTCATTTTTTCAAACGAAATAAAGTGAAACTTTAATCAGTGGGGGATTTGTTCATCCCCCACTGATTATTAGCCCTCGCCAATCAAGCGTTTATGGACGATGTAACCTCTTTGCTTCAGCCTAATTTTGAGGTGGGATTTTTTACTTCCCGCTAATAGCGAGATAAATACAGAAAAAATACCGAGAATCCAATGGATTCTCGGTATTTTTAAATTATTTCGCTGTATGTTTTCTAACAGCTGGTAAAATTTCAGTAGCAATTAATTCAATGTTTTTCTCAATTTTATCAAATGGTACACCGCCGAAATCAATTTGTGCCATAAAACGTTGCTGTCCGAACAAATCATATTGATAAAGCATTTTTTCAATGATTTGCTGCGGGCTACCAATCATTAACGCATCACGGTAATCTAACGCATTTGTAAATTGTTGCTTCGGATACCCACCACCACGCAATGCAATCATTCCAGCATTAATATGGGGATAATATTCACTAAGCGCATCTTGTGAATTTTCTGCTGTATAGAATAAACTCGTTGTTGCAATCGGTAAACTCGCTGGATCAAATCCATTTTGCGCAGCCGCCTCACGATAAGCATCTACTGAAACTTTAAAATTAATAGCTGGTCCGCCAAGTGTTGTTATCATCATTGGAACACCTGCGCGTCCTGCTTTAATCGCACTTGCTGGCGGACCACCTACAGCACGCCAAATTGGTAAGTTATTATTTTTAGCTCTTGGAATAATCGAAGCGTGCTCAAGTGGTGCTCTGAACTGCCCATTCCATGTGACATGTTCCTCTTTATTAATCTTTAATAAAAGATCCATCTTCTCCTCAAATAGCTCTTCATAATCATTTACATCATAACCAAGTAAACTATATCCTCCAATACGAGATCCTCGACCAGCTACGACTTCAGCACGGCCATTAGAAATTAAATCAATTGTTGCAAAGTCTTCATATACTCGAACTGGATCTGATGTACTTAATATCGTTGCTGAACTTGCAATTTTTATATTTTTCGTTGCTTGCGCAATAGCTCCTAAAATAACTGTATGTGCTTGCGTTGTAAAATGCGTTTGATGGCTTTCACCGACAGCAAACACATCAAGTCCGGCTTCATCTGCTAACTTAGCTGTTTCAATTAGTTCATGAATTCTTTTCTCTGGAGTAATTTTCTCTCCATTATGTGGATTTAAAATATGATCCCCAATTGAATATAATCCAAACTCAATTCCTTTACTTGTATCCATACGATATTTTTCCATAGTTGCTCTCTCCCTTAATCAAGTGGTATTAACTTCTCTTCTATCTCTTGTCTTCTCTCTTCTAAAAATGGTGGTAAATCAAGTTCTTTTCCTAATTCTTCAACTGCTGAATCTATAGTAAAACCTGGTCCGTCAGTCGCAATTTCAAATAAAATCCCATTCGGTTCACGGAAATATAAACTTTTAAAGTAAAAACGATCAATAATCCCCGTCGTTTCAAAACCTTTTTCTTTCACTGCTTCATTCCAATAGTTTAGCTCTTCATCATTTTTCACACGAATTGCTACATGATGAATACTTCCCTTTCCAGGTCTTTCATTTTCTCCCTCTTGCTCTTTCACTAAAATTTCTCCGAAAGACTGACCTAAGACAGATTGATATATCCCTTCACCCTCAGAGAGAGATACTTCTTTATACCCAAACAAATCTGTTAACGTTTTTGATAATTTATTTAAGTCCCTTACAGTCATTTCAACTGTACCCATGCCTAAAATACGATGATTTTGCTTTACAGAAGATTCATTCCATGCAGTCCAATATTCTGGTACTTCTTCACCGTTATTATTTAACAGTACTAAGCGGAGACCGTCTGGATCTTCAAAATGCAGTGCATCTCGCTTGGCATATGTTGTAATTTCTCCATGTGTCACTTGAAGTGATTTAAAACGCTCCTGCCAAAATGTAAGGCTCTCTATTGAAGGTACGAGTAATCCTATTTGTGTTATCGCATTCGTACCATGAATTGTTCTCCCAACATTCGGCATTTCAAAAAATGATAGTTCAGTCCCTGCACTACCTGTCAAATCCCCGTAAAACAAATGATACATAAAAGGATTATCTTGATTGACTGTCTTTTTCACTCGTCGTAGTCCTAAAACATCTCGATAAAAATCATTATTCGTTTTCGCATTTTTTGTCACCATAGAAATGTGGTGGTGTCCTGGAATTGTATACATAAAGCTTCCTCCTTTTATCACTTGATTAGTCAATTGATTCTGTAAAAAAAATTACTCTTGCGGTAATTCTTTTTTTTCACTATGCTTATGAACTTTTGTCATTAACTCGTATAGTATTTTCTGTTCTTCCTCGTTCAATACATCATCAAAAAATGATGATTGAAATGCAAGTTGCTCTGGCAATGCTTTTTCTAAAGCTGCTTCCCCTTGCTCTGTAAGACTAATGGTTTTCGTTTTCCAATCTTGCTTTCGTACAATATATCCTTCTTTTTCAAGACGAGTTAACATTCGAGAAATACCGCCTTGCGTAACAGTAACCTTTTCAGCTAACTCCATTTGTGTCAACGGCTGGTATGTCCGTATTTGCAAAAGGACATCAAATTGGGCTGTCGTTAAATCAAACCGTTTTAAAAATTCATTTGACATTTGATTACTTTGATTCGTAAATCGTATTAAACGTAACCATATTAACGATCCTATCGTATTATCACGCATGTTTTATCACTTCCTAGCGTTTATCTTATTATCACTTTACTACGCAAGTGATAATAAAGCAAGGGGTAAAGTTAAAAAACATCTCACTATATTATCGTTACTGTTAGCTTTCCATTTGATTTATTTTTCTTAATTTAACATTCAACAAAATATCATCGTGAAATGTGTAGAATTTCATAAATAGTAACATTGTCCATTACATCTATTTCAGGCTTTTCATTATAAAAACTAAATTGACTATATCCCCACTTATCCAGATTATATACGATTACATTGCCTAAACATTTTTCTATGTTTTGCACATTTTTATTTAATCGCGTCTCAATCAGCGATTTATTTTGAGAAATACTCCCTACATATTCAACAACATATCTACTTTTTCTAAAGTCATTACTTACATTAACAACGAATGGAACACCTATATTTATTTGTTGCCACCCGAACGATTGTAAAATATTATCGTAATACCCTTCAAAGATAAATTTATTCATCCCTTCATGACCATTCCAAATATATAAAGGTGCATAGCAATTATAGAAATTCCCGTCCTTACCTGCCTCAGCAATTAAATAAGCCTTAAAATTCAACTCTTGAAAACCATCTGTTTTATGACCATTCTTTTTTACCCTTTCTCTAATAATCCTCATATCATAATCCTTTGGCAAAATGACCTTATATTGCATTCCAATCATGTTTATCACTCACTTTCAATCTTATATACATAATGATAAACCGATGGCTAACTAACGTAAAATAGGTATAAATTATGTTTGGTATCATTTATAATGATACCGTATAAGGGGCTGAAATGAATGGAAATAAATGATCTTATCATATTTAAAACTGTAGCGAATGAAGGCTCTATTAGTAAAGCTGCTAAAGAGCTAGGTTATGTGCAACCGAATGTAACGGAGCGAATAAAAAAATTAGAACAAGAGTTAGAAACGCCATTACTACATAGAGATAACAAAGGTGTTTCATTGTTACCTTCTGGTGACATTTTATTAGACTACACGAATAAAATATTAACTCTGTTAGAAGAAGCTAAAAATGAAATTAAAACGAGTGGTTCTTCTTATGTAATTGCGACATCACAATCTATTTTGACAAATTATTTAAGTATGCGCATTAAAGAAAATTTTAGGAGTTACCAACTATACATTGAAAGTAGTAGCCACTTACAAACACTATTACAGCACCAAAAAGTTGATATGGTCATAACTTATGAGGATTATCCTGACGCAGCGTTTAAAAAAGTATTCACCACTTCAATTTCTGTAGGTTTATTAAAAGCGAAAGAAAAGTGTACCATTGACTATTCAAAAGAACTTTTCTTCGTTAGTAATGACAAGAAGTGCCCTTTTAGAAATAAGACAATACAATTTTTAAAAGAAAACAATCTATCTCAGCGCCAACTTCAACAGTTAGATTCTTATTCGCTTATGGAAGAATTTATCGTTGAGGGAAATGGGATAGCTTTTTTACCGATTAAAAATGATAAGTTAGTAACAATTGAAAATGTTCCAATAGAGAAATTAGCTGTTCATTTTTTTACGAATCGAAACTTTATTAAGCATACCCCTGATGAACTATTTGAGTAATAGAATGACTTTGTTTACAAACTTTTTTCAAAATAAAAATCCCTCTTGAACGTATATAAAAGAGGGATTTTTTTTATATACAATTGATTTTTCACACGTTCTGCTCCACACCTGCGCTTTTCTCCTTCTTACTCCTTTTAACACTCTTCAACTGCTTAACCGTTCCAACTAACCCTTTCGGAAAAACTAGTAACACGATTATATACAATAACCCTAGAATAATCGTCCATCTTTCAAAAATCGGATACTCCGTCGCTAATTCTGATAAATAATATTTTAGTGATTCAATGATACCAGCTCCTGCAATGGCTCCGATTAACGTTCCAACTCCTCCAATCATTGTCATCAATAATGCATTTAACGTCATTTCAATTGAAAATACAGTCGTATTTACAAAGCGTAATGTGATGACGAATAGACCACCGCTAATCGCTGCAACTATTCCTGCCACTACACTTGCGATAATTTTATAATGAAGAACTTTATACCCAAGTGCTTCAACTCGTTGTTCATTTTGTGAAATTGCCTTTAATACTTTCCCAATTGAAGATTTTGTGAAAAGACGTAGCAAAATGAAAATATTGATTAAACATATAAACGTTACATAATAAAATGTAAAACGATCACGGAATATTTCTGGTACTCCAAATGTAAATCCATCTCCTCCGTGAGTTAGCCCACGCCATTTTTCAGCAAGTACGAAAAACAACTGTGAAATAGCGAGCGTTAACATTGCATAAAAATGACTTTTCAACCGTAAAGAAAGCAAGCCGATTATATAACTAACGATTGCTGAAACGATAATTGCCGCTATTATACCTATGAAAAAGTTTGTTATTGATACACCTTGCCGATCGAATAAAAGTGCTACCCCATATGCTCCTATTCCAAAGAACATACAGTGGCCGAACGATACAATTCCTGTATAACCAAGCAATATATCAAAACTCATTGCAAAAATAGCAAAGATGAAGATTTGAGTGAACAAAATTAACAAGCTCCGTGAATCATTTACGAACGGAAATACACTTAAACAAATAAGCATAAATACTCCAAAGTATACTTTAATTCGATTCGATGTGTTGTTCACCATTTCACCCCTTTTCACCAACAAGTCCAGTTGGCTTCACTATTAAGAAAAACAGTAACATTAACATATTGATTGCAAGTGATAAATCTGGCATGAAATATGCTGTAAAAGCTCCGGCTAATCCGACGATTAAAGAAGCGATAGCTGAACCTTGGACGCTACCTAACCCTCCAATTATTACTACAATGAAAGCTAAAATTGCATATTGCATACCCATTTCGGCGAAAACAACGCCTGAATATGGTGCAAATAAGAATCCACCTAACGCTGCCATTCCTGCTCCTAATAGAAAGACGAACGAAAATATAGCTTTCACGTTAATGCCGAGTGCTTGAACCATCTCCTTATCCATTACACCAGCGCGGATCATAAGACCTATCTTTGTTTTTTTGAGTAGTAATAGTAGAGCAATGTAAATTAGTATCCCAACTAAAATAACGAACAACCGGTATTTTATTAATATAACCCCTCCAAATGTATAGCTACCTTGTAACCATATCGGTAACTTTGCACTAATTGGATTCGGTCCCCAAAATATTTTTATACACTCACTAAGAACGAGCATTCCTCCGAGTGTAACGAGTAGCTGGCGAACATGGTTTCCATACACTGGCCTAATAAGAAATCGTTCTAATATAAAACCAAGCAACATTCCCATAGCAACTGCTCCAACTAACGCTAATACATAACTACCTGTCATATTAAATAACCAAACGCCTGTAAAAGCTCCCCATGCAAATAAACCACCATGTGCAAAGTTTAAAACGCTCATTAGGCCGAAAATAAGTGAAAGACCTGATGCTAATAAAAAAATAAGCATCCCTGTTGAAACGCCGTTTACAAATAAGTTTATTAACACATCCACGTTCTATCCCCCCGTATCAATGTTAAGAAATACCTAAATATTTATGACATGTTTCTTTATCCTCTCGCAGTTCATTCATAAAACCTTTATGCACAATACGCCCATTATCCATAATGTAAAAATAATCACCGATTTGACTAGCCATCATAAAATTTTGTTCAACAAGTAAAACAGTCGTTTTCTCCTTCATTTTCAAAATTGCTACCATTAATTTTTCTATCATAATTGGTGATAGCCCCTTACTTGGCTCGTCAATAAGCAATAGTCCATCACTATTAATAAACGCTCTTGAAATAGCCAACATTTGTTTTTGTCCCCCGCTTAAAAGCCCACTTTTCTTATTCCAAAACTGCTTTAAATCAGGAAATAGCTCGAGCATCCAATCTATTTTCTCGTCAACTTCTTCTCCTTTTCCACTCGCAAGTGCGAACGTCTCTTCTACTGTTAAATCATGAAAAATCCCTTGATTTTCTGGTACATAGCCTATTCCTTTTCTTGAAATTAAATGTGTAGATAATCCATTGACTTGCGTACTATCATAATAAATCTCACCATTTGCTATCCGATGAAATCCCATAACCGATCGCAACGTTGTTGTTTTTCCCGCCCCGTTTCTTCCAAACAGTACAGTAATCGTCCCTTTCTCAACAGTGAGTGATACCCCTTGTAAAATATGAAACTGATCTAAATACGTCTCTATATTATTCACTTGTAATAGAGCCACTATATAATCCCCCTAAATAAGCACTTTGTACACGCTCATCTTTCATCATTTCTTCTGGTAACCCTTCCGCTAATAACTCGCCATGAAATAAAACGATAAGATGGTCCGACAAACCTAGTACCATATCCATCTTGTGTTCGATGAGTACGATTGTGCTCTCTGGATGTTTTTTAATATTTTCAATCACTTGTAAAATAGCCGGAACTTCCTCAACTGAAATACCCGCAGTTGGCTCATCAAGCAGTAATACATCTGTCTTTAATGCTAATAACATAGCAAGCTCTAACTTTCTTTTTTCCCCGTGAGCTAAATCTTTTGCTAATACTCCCTCTTTCTCATGAAGTAGCACTGTTTTTAAAAGACGTCTCGCCTCTCCAGTTTGCTGCTTTAACTTAGCTACATTCGGGAAAAAACTGTAATAATCTTGCACGAATGATTGAACACTTAAACGTACATTTTCAAGTACCGTTAACTCTGGGAATATATTTGTAAGCTGAAAAGAGCGCCCGATTCCTAATCTTGTTCGGTCTGAAATCGATAATTTTGTAATCTCTTTTCCTTTAAAATACACTTCACCTTTCGTCGGAGAAATTTGTCCACTTAGTAAGTTAAATAACGTTGTCTTGCCGGCACCGTTCGGTCCAATAATTGAAATGAGCTTTCCCTTTTGTACCGTTAAATTAACATCTTTAATAACATGATGGTCACCAAAAGATACACAAAGATTTTTCGTCTCTAACAAATGTGTCACGAAATCCCTCCCTTTAAAGCTTTCAGTATGAAAGAAATACGTATAAAGAGGGTATCCTCTCTTTATACAAAAACAACAGAAAATTCAGTCTATTAATTTTGAACTGGTGGTTCTGTCTCTTTCATCGTTAATTCTCGCTCTAACACTGGTACCGGATAATCAACACCATCTTGCTTTTTCAACGTGATAGAATATAGCGTCTGCATCGCTTGGTGGTCTTTCTCTCTAAACTTCATCTTTCCTTTCGGTGTATCAAATTCCATTCCTTCCATTTTCTTAATCAATGTATTTACATCTGTATCACCATTTGTTTTCTTTAATGCTTCCACAATGGAAATTGCCGCTGACATTCCTCCTGCTGTAAATAAATCTGGTACTGCACCATTAAATCTTTTTTTATGTTCTTCAACTAACCAGTCATTCACCTTATTTTTTGGAAGTGCATGATAATAAACAGAAAAACCTTGCATTCCTACTAACGCATCCATCGTTTTTAATGCTGGTATATCCGGTGCACCAGTAGAGACTTTAATACCTTGCGCTTCCACATTCATATCTTTCAACTGTTTCCAAGGTGAATTTGCCCCTGCCCAAACGATAAATAAGTAATCTGGTTTTGAGCTAATGATATTTTGAATATTTGCCGTAAAATCTGTTGAATTCATGTCAGCGTATTGCTCGTTTACAATGTTTGCTCCTAATTTTTTCGCACCCGCTTTAAATGCCGCAATCCCTTCACGACCAAAAGCGTTATCTGGAGCAAACGTCGCAATCTTTACATCTTTTTTCGCAATTGCTGCTGCTCCTGCAATCGCATCTTGTGAGGAACTTCTTCCAGTTCTAAAAATATATTTATTCCAGTTCTTCCCGGTAATACTATCAGCAACTGCCGGTTCTACAACCATAATTTTTTCATATTCTTCAGCAAGTGGTAAAACCGCTAACGTATCACTTGAACTAGACGATCCGACTAAGAAATCAACTTTCTCTTCTTCTAATAATTTCGTAGCTTTCTTTACCGCTACATCGGCTTTCGTTTCCGTATCTTCTACTACAAACTTAATTTTTTTCCCTTCCACTTTCCCTGTTCCACCAGTTGCATAGTCTAACCCTAATTCAAATCCGTTCACTGTTTGCTTTCCATACGATTCTAATGGACCTGTTAATGATGCAAGAACCCCTACCTTAATCGTTTTTTCATCCTCTGTACTTGTTTTCTTTCCTGAACAAGCTGCCGTTATTAATAACGAACTTAAAACACAACCAGTAAACATTGTTTTTAGCCACTTACGTTTTTTCATCGACATTGTGATCCTCCCCATACTTTACTTTCTGATAGAATCAAACACGCCAAATTCCCCTGCCCGTAATCATGACTTTTAAACTATAAGATAGATAATGGAAAACTCTTGTAGTATCCTCTACATTCGGCACAAATCTATAATCACCTTCCTATTAAATGGAAACGGACATACAATCAATATATATTCCGTTATCCAATTGGAAATACTGTTTCATTACATTATTCATCACGAAAAAAGCTGCAATAATTAACTTAAGTTAATTATTGCAGCCTACATAAAAAGCACTTAATTATTTTCTACCTTTTCTAACCCTTCAACCAATTGTTTCTTATCTAGCCCTTCCCCGATTACTACCAAGTTTGTCGGGAAACCAAAATCTTGCTCCAGTAAAGTTGGTACGCCAAACGAATATTGGAATAGATGAGGGTATTTATCTCCATGGAATTTCACAAAACCTTTCACTCGATAAATACTATCTGGTAAATTCGAAAGCCATTCATATAATTTGTCTTGATCAATCGATTTCGTAAATTGATACGTCATCGTTTGTATATGTAAATGCTGTTTAACATGAAGTGTCTCGTGTTCCCCAGCACTCACAAATTCAGCTTCTTCTATATCATCTAAAGATATATTACAATATTTTGTTTCAAACAATTTCGCATGATTATTTATTGTTTTCACTTCTTCAAGTACTTTGTTCTTATCTTCTTCTGTTAGTAAATCTGATTTATTAATAAGAAGGTGACTACTAAATTTCATTTGCTCATGCAGTAACTGTTGCACATTTGCACTTAATATACTTCGATTTAACCATCTTACTGCATCTAAAACGACTACAATTGATTTCACTTCTAAGAAAGGTGCTAAAATTGGTGATACACATGCATCTAACACTTCAATTGGATGTGCGACGCCTGTTGTTTCTATGTAAATTACATCTGGTCTTTCTTGCTGATATAATGAATGCAATTGTATTTCAAGTTCTTCCTTTAACGTACAACAAATACATCCTTTTAGTAATTCTCTTAACACATTCTCTTTACCAATAATATCTGTATCTACTGAGTATTCACCAATTTCATTCATTAAAACAGCAACTTTTCTATTCTTCTTCTTCTCCGCTACTAATAAATTTTGTAATAATGTTGATTTTCCACTACCTAAAAAACCACCTAATATATGAATTTCCACTTTATTCATTTGATCAACCATCCATTTCTTTATTTCAAACGTATTCAAAGCGTAATAATTACGATTTATATTTATCATTTTATTAAAAGAATAACAATTTGTAAATATATCTACTATCTTCACTTTTCATTTACTTCATGAGCAACTCTAATTCCAGACTCAATCGCTCCCTGCATCCACCCATGTGTCAACGTTGTATGTTCTCCTGCAAAGTGTACGTTTCTAACCGGCGACGCAATATAAGGAAATAATTCTAGCTCTTGGCCTGGTTCAAAAGCTGTAAATGCTCCGCAAGAATACGTATTCTTACTCCAGCTAAAAGATTCCCCTGTTATAAACTCACTATAGACTACATTCCCATATATTTGCGCTAAATTTTTCAATGCGTAACGAATACGCTCTCTATGCGGGAGACTATCCCATGTTAAAGCCTCATCCGCCCACGTATAACTTGCTATAACGATAGCTGCCCCTGGTGACTGAATGCCATAGCTCGGATAATATGTAAAACGTATCGGTAAATCCGTAATAGATTTCCCACCATACTGCCCGACTCTTTCCCAAAATCTACTTTTGAACTCTATCGCAATTTTAGTTGCAGCAATATAATTTAATTCACGAATTGCTCGTCTTTTAAAATAAGAGAATAAATGAAATGGCTGAACTTCTACAAATCGTAACGCCGAAAACGGAATTGTGATAATAGCAATATCACTTGTTATTGTAAATGGATCTAACGTTTGTTCATGGTTTACTTGCAGCATCACTTTATTATCTTCTTGTATTATTTTTTCTACTTTATAGGACATAAAAACATTATCCTTTAGCTGTGGCAAAAATGCATTTGGTAATGCATCCATCCCGCCCGTTATCTCGTAATATTTCGCCGTTGAAGTAAAAAAAATCATTTCCCGTAATACTTCAATTAAAGACATTCCCATATATGCTTCCATATCAAGAAGTACACCAATCATATCTATTGCTCCATCCGAATAATACTCCATTAAAAATGAACCAAGCGAATACGTTTTATACTTTTTTTCAACGATAAACCAGTTTTTATTAGGATCCTTCTTAATATAATTTAGTATTGGTTCTAATACCTCAAGCATTAGCTCTTCTGCCGTTTTTCCTCTTTCTTTATCCAAAACCGGATATTCAAGTATACTTGGATCATTTTCAAACACATTCAATCTCGTTTGAATATGATTCGTATAAATGATATCTGCAAAAGTTTTATTTATAAAAAGGTTTAACGGTAGTTTAAATTTATGAATATACGCTAAAGTTAACTCATGCGTATCAGGAATTCTCATCGGTCCTGCATTAAAGTATAAACCCGCACTAAACGGTTCACGAATCGTATACACCCTGCCACCTATTCTGTTATTTGCTTCTATAATCGTTACTTCATGTCCAGCCTCTTTCAATAAAGAACCTGCAACTAATCCAGAAATCCCTGCACCGGCAACTGTAATTTGTTTGGGGTTATTCGTTTTGGCAAGCCCTTCATGAACAATTTGAAGCATTTGTTCCATCGATAATGGATTCCCCATACCATTTCCCCTTTTAAAAAGGATTTTACTGAATTATATTCAGTTAACTGAATTCCTATGTTTTGTTCGCAAATTTGAACGGATACATTTTCAAATACTTGAATATCTTTTATAAAATGTAATAAACTAGATATGAATCTATAGAAGTAGGACGTATTATCTTACATAATAAAATCAATGAAATTGCGAGGAATTGTGAAATGAAAAAAGGTATTAACCGTGTTGTATTAGTAGGAACAGGAGCAGTTGGATGTAGCTATGCTTACTGCATGATTAACCAAGCTGTAGCTGAAGAATTTGTTTTAGTTGATGTAAATGAGGCAAAAGCTGAAGGAGAAGCAATGGACTTAAGTCACGCTGTTCCATTTGCACCAGCTCCAACTAGAGTATGGAAAGGCAGCTACGAAGATTGTAAAGATGCTGATCTTGTAGTCATTACAGCTGGATTACCACAAAAGCCAGGTGAAACACGTTTAGATTTAGTTGAGAAAAACGCTAAAATCTTTAAACAAATCGTTCGCAGTATTATGGATAGCGGATTTGATGGTATCTTCTTAATCGCAACAAACCCTGTAGATATTTTAACGTACGTTACTTGGAAAGAATCTGGTTTACCAAAAGAACGAGTAATCGGTTCTGGTACAACGCTTGACTCTGCTCGTTTCCGCTATATGTTAGGTGAGTACTTCGACATTGGTCCACACAACATTCATGCTTATATTATCGGAGAACATGGCGATACAGAACTTCCAGTATGGAGTCACGTATCAGTTGGTATTCAAAAACTACAAACGCTTCTTGATAAAGACAACACATACACACAAGAAGATTTAGACAAAATTTTCATAAATGTTCGTGATGCAGCCTACCATATTATTGAGCGCAAAGGTGCAACTTATTATGGTATTGGTATGTCACTTCTACGTGTTACAAAAGCTATTTTAAACGACGAAAATAGCGTATTAACAGTTTCAGCATACTTAGAAGGTCAATACGGTCAAAAAGATGTTTATATCGGCGTACCTGCTGTTTTAAATCGCGGCGGTGTTCGTGAAATTTTAGAAGTAGAATTAAGTGAAGACGAAGAATTAAAATTCGATCACTCTGTTCAAGTGTTGAAAGAAACAATGGCTCCCGTTCTTTAATCGTATATTTCATTCAAAAAAGCAATCCAATTCATATTGGATTGCTTTTTTATATTTTTATTGTTCACCCTCAATCTAAACCGTAATATTATCCATAATAGAAAGGAGTGATTTTATGGATGATTCTTGGACAATTGTCATCCTCTTACTAGCTGTAGCGTCATTAATACTTTTTCTCTTTTTAATCATCAGAACGCTATTTCCAACTAAAAAATATGATAAGAATCTCGGGTTGATCCTTATTATTTTAAGCTTATTAGCAATACCGATAAGTATGTTCCTTATAGGAGGATGGGCAGGTATGGGGATTGGCATAATCGCGGTGCTTATTTTTGCTGCTGTTATTATAGCTTTAATTACAAATAAATTTATAAAACTACCTCCTCCAAAGAAAAAATAAGAAATACCCGATGTTTTCAAAAAAGACAACATCGGGTATTTCTATCACTTATTGCTTTTAATCAATTTATCATTATTTACGTCAAGTACATCTAATAAAAAGATAAAGATCGGTATCCCGATAATAAGCCCCCATATTCCGAGGAAATGCTCTGAAAAGATGAGAATCATAAATGTATAAAAGACAGGCAAATTCGTTTTTGCAGACATAAATTTTGGATTTAAAAAATAACTTTCAAGAGCGTGAATCACTGTAATGAACACTAGTATGTACAAAACGTACATAACCCCACCTACATTATAGGCAATGATACAAAGTGGAAACAGTGAAATGATTACGCCGGCAACAGGAATCAACCCTAGTAAGAAAATCATAACAGCTAATACGAGAAGCTGTGGAAATCCTAAAACGATTAATGCAATGACAGTCAGGATACAATTTACAACTGCAATTAAAAATTGTGCTTCAATTACTTTACCGAACGACCTTGCAAACCTTTCACCAAAATATGCAATCTCCTCATAAAAAATCTTTAGCTTACTCTCTTTAAACTTAGAAGTAAATGTAATAATACGATCTTTTTCTAATAAGAAAAATAAGCTTAATATTAGAGACAATAATATTTGTAAACTCACCTTTCCTATATTCGCTATCGATTGATAGATGACGTCTACACCTTGTTCTATATATTTTGATACTTCCATTCCATTAATTGTCGAAAGTGCATATTTAATGATCTCATTATCCGGTGGATGTTGAAAAAACAGCTTAAATTGATAAATCAATTGTGAAATTTGTATCGTTAGCACAGGTAAATATTTATACAATGTCGTGCCGATAAAGGAAACTAATATTATATACAAACATGCGATAACAATTTTTCGATTCACTTTCAATTTCTTTGAAATAAAACGTTGAAACCGATCCATTAAAAATGTCAGTATAAACGTAATTAATATTAAATTAATCATACTTTTTAATCCATATAATACAAGCGCTAATATTATTAAAACGAGAAACCGTTGAAACCCTCTACTTCGAAAAAAACTTTTCACTTCATTCATTAAGATTTAACCTCCCCCTTCTATGGATGGAAATTTGATATATTACAGAACGAACGTATTCATTGTAATACTATTACATTTTATGAACTTCTATAGACAATCTTTCTTACTAATTTGGAAGAATCCTTTTTTTCTTTTTTAATGTCGGATTTTTTATCTAATCCTTTCCTAAAAACTATTTTAAAATTCTATATTTTAGGGGAACGTCTATTTTTAGACTGTTGTTCATACGCATATCCAATATTGAAAAGTTCTTTTTCACCAAACTGCTTCCCTACAAATACAACACCTACTGGCTCTCTATTTTTATCATAACCTGCTGGTACCGCTAATTCAGGATAACCAGCTACAGCTGATAAAAGAACTTCATCGTTATTAATCATGACTAAAGCGTCCAATCCTTTTTCTACTAAATATCTATCTAGCTCTTTCCTTGCATTTTCTTGACTCGTTTGAACTACTTTTTCAAATTCATCTTTCGTTATAGCAGATTTTTCAGAGCCCTCAATTAATATTTGTCCATATTTCATTCGTCTTTTACTATCTTTTTTATTAAACGCTATAATCTCTTCTAACGATTTTACAGGCACATTTTTTTGCTTCGAAAGATAGTCGTTAACATTATGTTTGAACTCATATTCTAATGTTTGCAGATTATCTACACCCTCGCTACTTAACTGAATATCATCAGTCAATATCGCACCGGCATCTTGAATGTCTTTTCTAATCTTTTCTGCTACTGCTTTTCTATTTTCATCTTGTTGATCTACAGAAAAAAGAATCCCTATCTTTTTTCCTTTTAATCCATCTATTGATAAATCATTCGTATAATCTATTCTATCTCTATTTTTCATTTTTTCTGTCATAGCATCTTTTTCATCATAACCTACCATTGTATTAAATAACGTTGCCGCGTCTTTTACCGTTCTTGCCATTGGCCCTGCAGTATCAAGTGCTTCAGCTAATGGGATAATGCCAGTTCTGCTAACCATACCTAACGATGGACGTAACCCAACTACAGATTGCTGCGTCGCTGGTGCGACAATAGATCCCGTCGTTTCTGTCCCAATTGCAAGCGGTGCAAAATCTGCCGCAACCACTGTAGCAGACCCCGAACTGGATCCTGATGTATCAAATGTAATTGGACCGTACGGATTTAAATTTTGCCCTTTCTTCCCGCTATATCCACTTGGCATTGTAAAAGATAGATAATTCGCCCACTCAGACATATTTGCTTTACCTAAAACAAATGCCCCCTCTTCTTTCAACTTCTTCACAATCGTCGCATCTTCATCTGCAACCCAATCTTTTAAAACATAAGTGCCTGCGCTTGTCGGCATCACTTTTGCAGTTTGTACATTATCTTTTACGATGACAGGAATGCCGTATAAGTTCGATTTCTTATTTAACGACCTCTCTTTATCTAACTTTCGTGCTTGCTCTATTGCATTTGGATTAATCTCTGTAACAGCATTTAATGATATTCCATTTTGGTCATGTTCTTGTATTCTAAAGAGATAAATACTCGTTAATTCTTCATATGATAATTTTTCATCATCGACCATTTTTTGAAGTTCATCCACAGTTGCATTTACAACTGCTTTTTCTTTTATCTTTACATTATCTATGTTGATCCCTTTAAGCTGGTTATGTATCGGCTTTAACACTCTGTCTTTATCATATACAATACGCTCTGGTTCCTTTGGAAAATAATTTTTATACACGTAATATCCACCGGCACATACCAATAGGACAATACCTCCTGCGATAGACAACATTATCTTTACCCATTTTTTCATGTTGCTTCCTCCACTCTTACAGTTGCTCAGTTATACAAAAAAGAGAGTTACCTTTTACTTAACTCTCTCCAATCAAAATGTTAAATGAAAAAATGAAAGATTTCAATCTAATCACTTCTTTTTTTGCATTTGCTTCGCTAACATTTCTTTCACTTGATTATACGTTAATCCTGAATTTTTATTTAAACGTTTTACTTCCTCGACATCAGTACCTACCACTGTATATTTTTTCTCGTCATTCATTTTCCTACTTCCTTTCTTACCGGACTATTTGTTATATTTCTTCCCTAAATGCTCATAAATTAACACTAATACAAAAAAGGAAGCTGTTTCTACGCACAGCTTCCTTCTCGTTACATATTGTATTTCTTAATAAAATTTCACTACATCTTCAGTAGGTAAGAATGTTCTTTCTGCTGGCTGTTCATTTGGTTCACCAAATGGCATTTGACCTACTAAGCTCCACTCTGCTGGAATGTTCCAAGTTTCTTTTACTTCAGCATCTACGATTGGATTGTAATGTTGCAGTGATGCACCAATTCCTTCAGCAGATAATAGCATCCACACAGTATGTTGTAACATTGCATTACCTTGATGAGACCAGAATGGGAATTGATCTTTATATAACGGTGCATTTTCTTGCATTTTTTCTACAGTTGCTTGATCTTCAAAGAATAAAACTGTACCTACACCTGTATGGAAACCTTTTAGTCTTTCTACAGTCGCTTCAAAGTTTTCTGCTGGTACGCGTGATCTAAGCGTTTCTTTTACGATATCCCAAAACTTTTCATGCTCTCCATCCATTAATACAACCATACGGCCACTTTGCATATTAAAAGATGTTGGTGCGTGTAAAGCTGTTTTTAAAACTTCTTCAATTCTTTCTTTCGTAATCGCATCGCTTTTTGTTACTTTACGAATTGAACGACGGTTCACGATTGCTTCTTTTAAATTTGTTGTAATTGCTGACATTTTAATTCCTCCAAATATTTGTTTTATTATTTATTTTGTTATTTCATAACAAGCGAATTAGCAATATCCATCTGTATTACATTGCATGCCTTCAAATGAATTTGTTTTATCCTTTTCAATTTCTTTATCAATTACTCTTTCTAGCGTTTCTTTACTAGCAAGCCCTTGAATGACTTCATCACCAATCATGACAGTTGGTACCGCCATAATATTCGCTTCATCATATGCATGCTGAATTGCTTCTTGATGTTTTTCTTTATATTTTCGATTTACTAAAGCATCATTAAATTCAGCTTCAGGAAGCCCTACTTCTACCGCTAGTTTTGTTAACACATCAATATCTTCAATGTTTTGTTCTTCTTGGAAAAATGCGGTGAATACGCGGTGATGATACTCATTACCTAGTCCACGTTCTTTCGCAAATTGACATCCTTCGAAAGCTAAATGCGTATATGGATGTGGGGAAACACGTGGCAAACGCATATCAATTCCTAACTTCTTCGCTGTCGGAAGAATGAAAGCATCCCATGAACCTAATTTTTCTGGCTCATTCCATGGGTCTATTTTTGAATATGGACTTGGACGTAATTCAAATGGCATCCATTCAATCTCTACATCTTTCTCTTTCACTACCTCATCTAATGGACCTTTTGCTAAAAAACAAAACGGACATATAAAATCTGAGTATACTTTCATTTTTACAGTCATAACTTTTACACCTTACCTTTATTGTTGTAATCAAATCAGTTACATTAATGATAAAAAAATATAAATATGATTTAAGCATTCATTTTTTCTTGCAAAGTTTCAAACAACTGCCCCATCGTAATATTTCTCAAAACTTCTTCCATCGCGGATTGTGCTTGAATTAAAATAATTTCTAACACCGCTTGAATATTCGCGCCAATTGGACAATCTGGATTTGGTTGCTCGTGAATATGAAATAGCTTGTCTTCTTCGACTACGTTCACTGCATGATACACATCTAATAATGTGATTTCATGTAAATCCTTTAATAATCCCGCACCACCTGGCCCGCGATTTACGTAAACAAATCCAGCTTGTTTCAAGTACGACATAATTTTACGGATTACTACCGGATTTGTATTTACACTTTCAGCCATATAGTCTGAAGTACAAAGTGAAGATGGATTGTTTTTCAAAATAGATAAAATATGAACAGCTATAGAAAAGCGGCTACTAATTTTCATCGTCATCACCACCCTGATGTAATCATTATAGTTACAACTAAAAAATAAGTCAATCCTTTTCATAGATTTTTTTAAGTACATATAAAAGATGTCTCATTATGATATATGAGACACCTTTTTTTATTCTGCAAATAAATCTTGAAATTCTTCAATAAATAGCTGTACAGCAAGTGAAGAATCCTTTAATGAAGGAACAGCTAAAGCGATTTCTCTCCATACTTGTGGTTCCAATTCTCTCGTTTGTATATTCTTTGGTAAACTCGTCAAAGATAACTCAGCCAAAATTGCGAGTCCTAACCCTTCTTGAATCATATTTAAAGCTGTAGTAACTGTCGAAATGATATACTCAGCCCGAAGTGGTACGTTGGCTTGTTTAAACATATCGATAATGGGTGGTTCGTATCCGCCTTTACATAATATGATTGGTTCATTCTCTAAATCATTAATTGTAATAGAGTCCTTCTTACAAAGAGGATGATCCTCTCTTAAGATAACAACCATTTTGCCTTTCGTTAATGGGACAATCTCCATATCTTTATTAGGCAAAATAATAATTCCGATATCAACAACCCTCGATACTAACCAATCTTCAACTTCTTTAATCGTTCCTTCACAAAGAACGACTTCTAAGTTCGGATACTTCTCCTTAAAAAGATTTATCATTTTGGGCAAGAAATGTGCCGAAGCACTAGGAAAACTCCCAATTCGAATGGTCCCAATTTCGTGCCCTTTCTCCATCGCTACTTCTTGCTCAATTTTCTCAATTCCATTCAATATTTCTCTAATATGAACAAGAATTCTCTCTCCTACGTCAGTAACAATTAAGCCTTCTCTCTTATCACGTATAAGAATCGTAATATCTAATTCTGACTCAATACTTGAAATGGCATGACTGACCGCAGGCTGTGTCATATTAAGTGCTTTTGCTGCTTTCGTAAAACTACCTAATTCAACCGTTTTAATCAAAACTTGTAGTTGTGTAATGGTCATAACTAATCACTTATACCCCTTATAAAAAAGATTCATTTTATTTATCACAGTCGATATCATATCATAGTGAAATGAAATACAACAAGGAGGTCTTACCGTGACACAGCTTTCTCGAACAAAAACGGCCATAATCCTTACCTTTCTTGTTATTATGTGGGGAATTAATTGGCCTTTATCTAAGTTTGCCTTGCATTATACACCACCTGTTTTATTTGCAGGCGTTAGAACTTTAATTGGGGGATTCATTTTACTTATTTTCGCATTACCGAAATACAAAGAGCTACATTTAAAAGAAACTTGGCATTTATACGTTATTTCTTCTGTACTTAACATCATTATCTTTTACGGACTACAAACTGTCGGTCTTCAATACATGCCCGCTGGATTATTTTCCGCAATTGTATTTCTACAGCCTGTTTTACTCGGCATTTTCTCGTGGATATGGCTCGAAGAATCAATGTATGGCTTAAAAATTTTCGGCTTAATTCTAGGATTTATTGGCGTGGGAGTTATTAGCTCTAGTAGCTTAACCGGCCATATTTCTATCATTGGAATCCTTCTCGCATTAGGTTGTGCGATTGGATGGGCACTGGGTACAGTATTTATTAAAAAAACCGGGCACCGCGTTAATGCTATTTGGATGGTAACACTTCAGCTTATTATTGGAGGTGTTTGCTTAGTCGGATTTGGATCAGAGTTTGAAAGCTGGTCTAGTATCGCTTGGAGTATGCCATTTGTTAGTGTGCTACTCTTTATTTCGTTCTTTGTTATTGCAATGGGATGGCTCGCTTACTTCACACTTGTTGGAGCTGGTGAAGCAAGTAAAGTTGGAGCTTACACGTTCCTTATCCCTCTTATCGCTATTATTGTAAGTTCAATTTTCTTACATGAGGCCATTACAATGAGCTTGTTTATCGGTCTATTATTTATTGTCGTGAGTATTTGCTTTGTAAATATAAAGCCGAAAACACTTGCTGTAGGGCAACAAGTTGAAGTGAAATAAATAAACGTGAAAAAGAGCCTACTATTTGTAGGCTCTTTTTTATACCTTACTTTTTACGACGTACTACAAAAACAAACGTACTTACCGAAGATACAATCGCTAAAACTGATAACACAATTGCTATTGTTTGCATATTACTTGTACTTTCATTCTTTCCCACACTAGATACTTCCCCATGTTCCCCAGTTAAGGACTTACCTTTTGCAATTGTAGTAACTGAATGCGGTTTTTCAGCTTTCTCATCGCCTGTCCATTCAACAATTTCTCCGTCTTTATATTGTTGATATGCATCCCAAGCTATTTTTTGTTCTTTATCTGGATTTTTAGCAACGAAAGTAAATCGTTGGAACTGACCAGATAAAATCCCTTCTCCTGTTGCTTCCCATACTACAGTTTTAACTTTTCCAGCTGCATCTTTTTGCTCTTCCACTTTCCATCCTGACACTGGTTCATACTGTTGAAACTCAACGCCGGACGGTATTTTTAGTGTGACTTTTGTTGTTGCCACATTTTTTTCAACTGGTACCTTTATCGTGTAAGTCTCCCATGAGTTAGCATCCGAAGTTGCTGGTTGCACAGTTACGTGAGCGCTAACAGGTAACGAAAAAATTCCCATTGCAATTATTGTTGCGATCATTGTTGTTCCTAATTTTTTTATACGCTTCATTTTCTATTAACTCCTTTTCATCTGTAACGTCTCTTTATCCCGCTATTTGTGGGCAGTAAGACTCCTACCCCAAAATTCTGCTGGAGCAAAGAATCTGGGTAGAAGCCCTGCTGCCCCCGTAAAAGCCGATTGGTGAAGGCTAATAATCAGTGGGAGATGCCCCCTCCTACTGATTAAAGTTTCACTTTATCTGCCACCTACAATAAATTTATAATCAGTATCGAAGCTATCAAGAGATTTTGTTAACCCGTGAACTTGTATATTCCAATTTCCTGTCATGTTAATATACATACCTTCCGCTTCATATTCTCCCGGTGAAATTGCTGAAACTTTAAATGAACCTTTGCCCATATTCATATCTAACGATTGAGTCGTCAATATAATTTGTTCCATATTAGTAACAGGCTGTCCATTCTCATCCTTCAAAGTAATATGAAATGTATTCTGTCCTACCTTATTAGGGCTTACATGTAAAGTAAGTTCATATCCATTATCTAATTGTTTACTCTCTGTAAAAGGTCCAGTAGGAGGCATCAGCGGTGTTTGCACGTTTGTCATAAAAGCTACGATTATGAAAACGATAATTCCAATGATCAACTCTATTTTCAGCGTAGCACCTAATCCTTGCCGGGCTCGCATTTTCCCTTTCACATAATGAATAATTCCCAATATCCCCATGAAAACGAATAAAAGTATCTTTGCTAATAATGCTAATCCATACTTCGTATCAAATAGGGAATGAATCGTGGGAATAAAAAATGTACTGTTAAAAAGACCCGTTAATACAATGACTATGACAGCACCTGTTGCCCATGGTGAAAAACGCTTAATTGCATCCCAATACGTAGTCCACTTGTCATCCTCTTTACGTAAAAGAAGAATAATTGATGATAGACCGCCAACCCATAACGAAGCTGCGAATAAATGTAGAAAGTCCATAACGACAGCAATGTCTTTAAACTTCAAACCAAATGCGTGACTATTAAAGGCTTTCATAACGAGTAACCCAATAAAAAGTAATATTGGAATGCTCCATACTTTAAACGATGAAAGTTTCTCACGCTTCACAGCAAAATAAGTAACAATGATAAGCAGACTAATAAGAGCCATTTGAGTGATCCATACATAACCAAAAACAGATAGTTGCAATGTTTCTTTTAATAATAGTGGATCAAATGCTTCTAACCACGAAACATCAGCATTTATTTTCGCTTGCAATGGTAGATTGCATAGTAAGCTAATGAATATACCTATTAATGATATCCATATTATTCTCTTACTCCTTGAGTGAACTTCTATTACATTCCCTTTATATATAATAAGATTAAAGAATAGAACTCCTAAAAATAGTGAGAAACTTGTATATAGAACCCCGCGTTCCATAATCATATCGATTTGCGGGACATACCCCATCTCTTCTACTTGTACATCATCTGCTCCCGCTTCGGTTAACCCAATCTGGAACGGAATAACTCCTTGAATTGGATGTCCATCAGCTGAAATAGCTTTCCACTGAATAGAATAGAGACCGTCTTTAAGATTCTCTTTTACCCCTGCCTCTAATAGTTTTTTGTTTCTTTTATCAATATGAGCATCTTTTAAATCTACTCTTTTACCTGAGGTATCTCTTACAAACAATGTATTAAAATGTGAAACTTGTATATCCTCATCAAATTCGATTTTCACGACAGTTGGTGCTTTTTTCAACGTTTCATTTTCCATAGGATTTGATTTCACAACATACGCATGAGCAGACGCGCTTTTTGGTATCAATATAATAAGCACACATGCTATTACTAGCCATGCCCCTAACCTTCTCATTACTTTCACACTCATTTCACTTCTTTCTTCTTCATCACTACACCTTTATTACTTTATACTTCCTAGTTTGATTTTCTGACGAAATATTAACCTGATTAAGTATAAATTACCATACAATATAATACTTAATTTCTCCCCACCTTTAAACTACTAATATAATAGTAACTACTCTAATTGAAATAACTTATATTTTTAAAGTCGATTGTAATTATATCATAAAATATATTTATGTAAGTTCCCTAAGAAGAAAAGTTCTCGTGAATCATTTGTGAAGAAAATGTGAAATACATAAAGTGAAACTTTAATCAGCCCTCACCAATGGCGCTTTTACGGGCAGTAAGACTCCTACAAATAGCAAGATAAATTAAAAGGTGTTACGTAATAACGTAACACCTTTTAAAAAATATCCTTCTTCTATTTCTCTTCCGGATAATCACAATACTCAATAATCGTTCCTTCTGTATCCGCTGGGTTAAGGTAAATTAATCGTCTACCATGTTTATTCATTCGAAGTGTATGCTCTAATGTTCGAATACCTTGTTCTTTTAATTCTTCTAAAGCTACATCTAAATCATCGACACGATATGCAACGTGATGAACACCTTTCCCTTTTTGTTTTATAAATCGGGCAATTGGTGATGTTGTATTATTCGTCGGTGCAAGTAGTTCAATTCTATCTCCATCCACTTCTATAATAGCAACTTCACTTTCCACACCTGGTGCTTCACTTACGTAACGATCTATTAATTTCCCCGATAGAACCTGTTCATAAAAACGTATCGTACTATCTATATCACGAACTGCGATTCCGATATGATCAATTGTTTTTTTCATTTTATTTCCCCTACTACTTTATTTTTTACTCCTTATTAATAGTAACAAAAAAAGTTATAGAAACAAGTTCTATAACTTTTTCAATTAACTTATTTTTTTGTCCGCTCTAGTTGCAGGTTGAACTTGGTTTTTCACTTTTAAAACGCTAATGCCATATCCGATAAATCCGCCGATAATCGCTGGGAAGATCCAGCCTAATCCTACTTCCTGCATCGGAAGGAATTTAGTGAACACTTGGCTTACTACTTCAATGTTAACTCCAGCTGCACTTAATCCATCGAATAAGCTGATGATAAATGTTACAATTAAACTCACTTGATAAACTTCAGCTCTTCCTTTAAATAGTGAATGGAAGAATGTTAAGAAAATCAATACAATTGCTAGTGGATAAATTGCTGTTAATACTGGAACAGAAACTGCGATTAATTGTGTTAATCCTACGTTTGCAACAATTGCACTAAATACACATAGCGTGATTGCAATTGCTTTATAAGGAATATTTGGGAATAACTTATGGAAGAATGAAGAACATGCTGATACAAGTCCCACACTAGTTGTCAAACAAGCAACTGTAATCATTAATCCTAATAATACTCCACCATATGATCCGAAATAGTAATTAGAAACTTTCGCTAATACTTCTCCGCCGTTCTCTAAATGTCCAAGCTTCGCAACACTTGAAGCTCCCATATAAGAAAGTGCTGTATAAATAATTGCTAAAATAGATGCTGCAATGATTGTCGCTTTTGCACAAACGACCATAATCTGTGTTTTCGTTTTCGCACCTTTTTCTTTAATTGCATTAATGATGATGATTCCGAATACGAATGATGCAAGCGTGTCCATTGTTAAGTATCCTTCTTGGAATCCTTTAAAGAATGCATGTGATGTATACCCTTCCACTGGTGCTTGCATATCTCCAATTGGATGAATAAAAGCAACGATTACTAAAATACCGATGAATGTCAATTTAATTGGCGTTAATATTTTTCCAACAATATCGACAATTTTCGCAGGATTTAGCGAAAAAAAACAAGTGATGCTAAAGAATATAATTGTGAAAAGAATTAAAGGTGTAGAACCCAATCCTTCTGGCATAAAAGGCTTAAGACCAATTTCATAAGAAACATTACCCGTTCTTGGTATTGCAAATAACGGACCGATCGCTAAGTATAAAACTGTTGTAAACACAATCCCGAATACTGGGTGAGCACGACTTGCTAATGACTGTAAATCATCTTTACCCGAAAAACCAAATGCTAGTACACCTAGTAATGGTAATCCAACACCTGTTACTAAAAATCCAGCGTTAGCAATCCATACATTCTCTCCTGCCGATTGACCTAGCATAGCTGGGAAAATTAAATTTCCGGCTCCAAAAAATAGTGCAAATAACATTAATCCAATAACTACTATGAACGAAAACGGTACTTTATTCGCCATAATATAACCCCCATTCAAATTTCCTTATCTCATTTTCCAATTTTAACTAATTGAATTTTCTGAATATTTAATTTGAGTATCAACTATTCTTGAACTCATTATAATTTGTTATATAATATTTTGCAATACTATTTTCAAACTTTTCTTTTATTTTATGAATATACATTTTTTAACATAGAATATAGACTAAAAAACCAACATGGTCATCCATGTTGGTTTTTCCATTTACTATCAGTAATTAAAATTTCGCAGCTACTTTTTTAACGTTTTCTAAACCTTCTTCAACAATTTGTTGTGAGCGATCTGGATATTGATTGTGTCCTTCAATTACCACTGTTTCTGGATTTGTAATTCCCCAAAATCCAAGTACAGTTGTTACATAATTAACCGCCATTTCCATAGGAGCCATTTGCTCTGAAGAATAATCTGAACCACGAGCACCTAGTACAACTACTCTCTTATCACCAGCTAAACCTTCCGGACCATTCGCTGTATATTTAAACGTTTTTCCAGCTTGAGAAAGGTATGAAATATATGTGATTAATGGTGCGGGTACTGTGAAGTTCCATAATGGGAACGCAAATACAACTTTATCAGCTTCTAAAAACTGATTTAAATATTTATCTACTGTTGCTACAGCCTTTTCTTCTTCAGCTGTTAACTCCATTCCTTGACTGCGTTTATATCCACCTGAAATTGCGATATTTCCGTAATAAGGAAGATCTAATGCAAATAAATCTAACTCTGTAATTTCTGTATTTGGGTTCGCTTCCTTATAAGTACTTACAAATGTTTCATACATTTTTGAACTAATTGCTTGCTCCGCTGGACGATCGTTCGCTTTTACAAATAATACTTTTGACATAGTTTTATTCTCCTCTACTTTCGTAATTTCTTCTTTTTTACCAAATAATGAGCTAAATAGTCCCATTTGCTTCACCTAATCTTTCTTTTCATATTCATTATTCATCATCATAAAAATTCTTATTCTAAGAAAAAGTTCCAATAGAGACCTTCATTTCAGGAATCTATAACTTTTTGTTATTCAATTACCTTATGTAAGTGATTGTAATATAGTAACTTACTTTAGTCAAGTAACTTTTAATAAAAAAATAAAATCTCGAATTAAAAATAATAATTAAACACCAAATACGACTTTATTACTTGTATAATTAACTTAGAGAGGGAAATTCATATTTAGAAAGGATTTATTCATGAGCACTATAGAAAAGATTCAAACTTTTATTATTCTATTTGCTGTTACATGTGGCATTGTACTCGGACAATTTAATATCATACATATGTATTCAGACAAATTTATTGTCCCCTTCTTATTTTTCATGCTATATGGATTATTCCTCAGCATCCCATTGAAAGAGATTAAAAACGGATTTCGCAATTTAAAATTTGCCGGAACAAGCCTTACCATTAATTTTTTATGGACGCCTTTCCTCGCCTGGGGATTAGGTGCATTATTTCTTTCAGATCACCCAGCACTTTGGGTTGGGTTTATAATGTTAATGGTTACTCCATGTACAGATTGGTACTTAATATTCACTGAAATAGCGAAAGGAAACGTAGCACTTTCCACAGCGATTTTGCCTGTAAATTTAATTTTACAAGTATTATTGCTACCCGTTTATTTATTTTTATTTGCCGGTGTAATGAAGACTGTAGCGGTTTCTATTCTAATAGAAAGTATCGTAATCGTTATCGTCTTACCATTTTTACTTGCACATGCTACAAAATTCATTATGAATAAAATGAAAAAAGCTGAAACACTCGAGAATAAAATCATTCCGTTTTTCAGCTCTGCTCAAATTGTATTTTTAAGTTTAGCAATTGTAGCGATGTTTGCATCACAAGGTAAATATTTACTCCAAAATATGAATGTTGTTTTATTATTACTCATTCCTGTTCTATTGTTCTTCATCATTAATTTTTTACTAGGACAATTTATCGGGCGTATCCTGCATTTATCTTATAAAGATACAGTAAGTTTAAGCTTAACAACATTAGCAAGAAACTCGCCTGTTGCGCTCGCTATTGCTGTGACTGCTTTTCCAGACGAGCCTCTTATCGCACTTGCACTCGTTATTGGACCGTTAATTGAGTTACCAGTACTTGCTTTTGTTTCACAAGTGTTGTTACTTATTAAGAAAAAACGGCAATACGCATAATAAAAAGCGTCCCACTTTGGGACGTTTTTTATTGTCGAGAAATTATATAAATGCAAAATTGAATTATCGGCTCTAAAAATTTTATACATTATAGAAGATTGACTTTTCGTTACATTAACAGATCCTTTTTAATTAAAAAGGATAGGAAAAGTAAATATAACGAACGCTGCCCAAAGTCCGTAGATTGGCAAATACTTCGTAACGGCATCTTGGATAGGTAAAGGTCCGGATTTATTTTGTAGAAAACGCATATAAGAGAGCATAATCCAAATTAGATTTGTCCAAATCAGTATATTTACTCCTAAAACAGCAAGTCTATTAGGCGTAATACCATAGGAAGAAAGTCTGAACACGATAGCTGACAAAGCCACACTGTCAATAATAAGCGCAAGAACAATTAAGACAAAATTTATATAATCTGAAATGTTCTTTTTCTCATCTGAGTCGCTCTCAACAATGGAAAATATAGTAACAGCCAATACAACAAGAAGTATTCCGTTGAAGACCATCAAGAAATTGCGGTCCAAAAATGGATTTTTCCCAACCCATATAACCGTTATAAGGTAGATCAACAAGGTGATCAGGACAAGCGGACTAAAAATTTTAGCTATATAGGGGGTAATATTTTTAGCAAACTTAAGATTCATTGATACTAAGTATGCAGCCACAATAGCGAGAGCGGCAGCACCAAATAAAACAACATTACTAAAATAGAACTCTCCTATATCCAAGTCAACAAAACTAAATAACCGCATGGTGAATACTGCTAGTATCATTCCGCTAACTGCCATGCTGGCGTAAAGAATACAATATTCCAAATTAAATTTAATATAAGCTAACCTTGTACTGCCTTTTGAATATTCATTTCCTGTAAACGCAAGCCCTACCAATACCCATAAGAATATAGGAAGGTGTAAATAAGCAAGGATAATACTGTCTTTATCATTTAATGGCAGCATATTAAGATAAAGCCCAGAAATTAGGAACAACGCTGCAAGGGAATAAATAATACTTTTTTTCGGAGTATTATTGTAAACAAAATAGGCAGCAATAAAAGGGATTATACCAAAAGCCAGATTAATCGGAGCAATTGCTTCCTGTTCGACAAAGTGGAAAATGATTCTGGTGCTTAATCCGGCTAGAATAGCTAACATGCCCATGAATAAGAAACCCTTTTGAATCAAGGAGGGCTTTCTTGTATTTCCCTTCTCCTTGAAATGTAATCTTTCATACCAAATACCCAGAACCTGAGAATCCGGATTTTGTTCCCATGCTTGTGAGAATGACTTTTTAAAAGCTTTCGGGTCTTTTCTATACATTCTCTCCAACTCATGAGGGTTATCCATATTTTCAATAATCAAATTGTGACTGTTCATAGTTTTACCTCCTCTATAAAAAACAACGTTGTTACCTTTTCCATAAAAAGCAACTCGCTTTTTTATTCTGATTTTGATTTTAATATAAATTTTATTGTTTTACAATAAAATTTTATTATTTTAGGTGATATTTTTGTTGTATATTTTTATTCCAAGCAAAAACAAAAAGCATTCCTCATTCAAAGAAATGCTCTATAACTTTTTATAAACATCGGTGTAAGCTACAGTCAGTTTTGAAACTTCCTCAAGTAAAGAACTTTTTATCCCGGCTCAATTTTTCGTAAGATGTCTTTATTACTTGATTGAAGACTATTTTTGCTTTGTTCATATCTCCTAATCAACCATTTCCCAAAATTGAGATGCTACTTTGGAAATTCTTTGGTCTTTTAATTTTACTATTACAGGTTCTAAATGAAAATCAAATTGTTTCAATTCAAAAAGCGTTGTATGTTCTAAAAATGATGATGTGTAATCCATTCTTGGAATAACGGATAATCCTAGTCCTCTACTAACAAGTGCTACAACCATCCGTATATCTTTACACTCGATAATGATATTTGGCTTGACTTGATGTTCATCAAACACCTTGAAAAGGTCTTCATTGAAGGAGAGCCCTTCCATTGCTCCTAGCATAATGAATGGGAACTGGGCAATCTGTTCAATCGTCACATGCTGTGATGAAAACGATGTTGCCCAACTTGATGGAATAATCACAGCGGTTGGTTGTTTTTTTAATATTTTCATCTCATATTGTTCACTATTGCCCAATCGTAAAAGTAAGGCAACATCAATTTCTCTTTGTTCTAGTTTTTTTAATAATTCTTCTGAATTTCCAGTTACTATTTTTATTTTGACATTAGGGTATTGTGTTCTAAACGTACTAACATAGTCAATGAGCATATTCGAACATGTAGACGATACACCGATACTTACTGTTCCGCCTATACCTTGTTCAATTTCTTGAATTTGCTGCTTTACATCTTGAATTTGCATTAACATTTGATTGGCATATTGGTATAGTATTTCACCTGTTGCTGTAAGCTCCCATTTTTGACGATATCGATGAATTAAAGTTGTGCCAAGATCAGTTTCAAGCTTTTTTAATAATTGGCTAAGCGGGGGCTGCGCGATATGGAGCACTTCTGCTGCTTTAGAAATGCTTCCTTGTTTCACAATTTCTTTAAAGTAATATAATTGCCTGAAATCCATTGTATCTCTCCGTCATATGTTTTTTGATATGATTAGTTTATCATATATATATTATTCATATGTCGAATTTGGCATTATATTTAATTCTATAGCTATAGTCTTTATATTGATAATATTAACTAGAAAGTGAGAGATACTATGAATCATTGGAACAGAACCTTGAAGCGCATCTTCTTATACGTGCTCGGGTTGTTTTTTATGTCGATTGGCATTAGCATGTCGATTCAAGCAGGATTTGGTGTATCGCCTGTGTCATCATTAGCATATGCAAGTACGCTAACGATTGGTTTATCGATTGGTGTGACAATGGCGCTTGCAAATGTTTTATACATTATTATTCAAGTGATATTAAGTAAACGAATGGAGTTAAATGAATTTGTGAGTCAATTCATTATTTCGTTTTTATTTGGTTTTTTCATGGATGCAACGCTCTTCCTTGTCCAACTTTTCCCTGCACCTGAAACTCTCCTTGCTCGAAGTGTATATTTGATTGTTAGTTTATTTGTTATAGCGGTCGGTTTAATGGGCTATACAACAGCGAAACTACCATTAATGCCGTATGATGCATTAACTTATGCAATTAGTGAAAAATTTAATTTAAAATTCGGTAAAGCAAAAATTTTGAGCGATTTAATAAACATTTGTGTAGCTGGTGCACTCTGTATAATTTTCATTCAATCATTAGGCTCAATAGGAATCGGCACACTAATTGCCGCCTATTTTATCGGCAAAATTTTAGGGTGGATGATACTGTATTATCAACCACCTCTCCAACAATGGGTATTTAAAACAGAAAAGGCTGCCTAAGGAATCATAATAAAGTACAGGAAAAATAGATGAATCAAATTCCTCAGCCGAAATCAAATAATGAATTTTGCACCTTATCAAGTGCCAGTCCACATTAGGAATGGCACTTCTTTATTACTGCCTTTTCTTTGACCTTCTATCACTTTGGTTAAATGCTAAAACAAACATTGTATTAAAACTAAACTGCCGTTTAGTTAAAGAAGGATCTTTAAACAACTTTTTTATATTTTAAAAGACTTTATTGTAAATTAAATAACTTTATTGCTACTTAACGCTATTTCATACCATCTTTTCAAACAATTATTTCAAATAAATTTTAGTGCTAGTATACAAAACCCTGTAAATATAAAATAAAAAAGCATGACATAAAATTGTCATGCTTTTTCTTTTCTATCTATATTTTCAAATCGAATACAGAACATTTTACTCGGGAAAGAGCTTTGTCACTTCTTGAAACTACTTAATTCTCAAACACAAAATTAATCTTATTATCTTTCCACTCTAACTTCGCATCAAACGTTTTCTCGCCCTTTTTAAAGCCTTTAATTAAATCGGTCTTCTCACCTTTTAAGAGCTTTGTCATATTCTTTTGCGAAATTGTTTTACTTAATATTTTCTTTGAAATGGTAAAGTCACATTGTGTTGTATTGTAATTGGAACAACCGTAAAACGTAGATTTATCAATTACATCACCATCGCATTTTTTACAACTTCCAACCTTTTTACCTGTCGTAAATTTCGATCCTTTTCGCTCAATCGATTCAACATGTAATCCAGTGAAATCCCATTTCTCCGACATTTCTACCGCATCTTCAATAATTTTAGCTGATAGCTTTTTCGTTTGTTCCATAAATGTAGCTGGTGAAGCGGTACCTTCTCCGATTTCTGCAAGACGTTGTTCCCATTTTGCAGTCATTTCCGGTGAAGCTAGTATTTTGTCGCCGATTGCTGTAATTAATACTTTTCCCTTATCAGTCGCATACACTTGGTTTTTCTGCACATCTATATATTTACGGTCTTTCAGCATCGTAATGATGCCGGCACGAGTCGCTTCCGTACCTAAACCTTCTGTTTTCTTTAATACTTTCTCCAGCTCTTCATTCTCTAAATACTTACCTGCCGTTTTCATTAACGTAATAAGTTGTCCTTCTGTATAACGCTTCGGTGGCTGTGTTTTTCCTTCTTTCACTTTCACCTTTACAACTTTTCCTTGGTCACCTTCAGCTACAATTGGAAGAATCGTTTCGTCATCTTTATCGTCTTGGAAAATAACTTTACGCCAACCTTCTTGTATTTGCTGTTTTCCTTTCGAAATGAACGCAGCACGTTCGTCTACAAGAGTTGTAATTGTTGTGTAGTCAAAGATTGCTACTTCATAATGCGCCGCAATAAGTCGTCTTACGATCATATCGTAAATTTTCTTTTCATCGCCTGATAATTTGCTTGGATTGGTAACTTGTTCTGTCGGTATAATTGCGTAGTGATCTGTAACTTTCTTTTCATTCACATAACGCTTATTGTTCATAATCGATTCAACCGGAGCCGGTAATAAACCTTTATATTCATCAAACTGACTTAATTTCTGTAAAATATCAGGGAACGTCGCTGCTTCTCCTTGTGTAACATAGTTAGAATCCGAACGTGGATAAGAAACTATCCCTTTTTGATATAGTGCTTGCGTTATATCAAGCGTCTTTTTCGGCGAAAATTTAAAAGCTTTATTTGCTGTCGCTTGCAGTGCTGATAAATTAAATAAAAGCGGCGGCTGAAACTCTTTACGCTCCGTTTTCATTTCCTTCACTTCTGCCGGTTTCCCTTGACAAAAAGCCGCAATTTTATTCGCCATATCAGGGTCTTTTAAGCGGGATTCATTATCCTTCTCCCATTTCCCATCATATTTCTTCCCTTCAATATTAAAGGTTGCGAACACTTCCCAAAACGGCTCTGACTTAAAGTCTTCAATTTCTTTCTCACGCTTTACGATTAATGCGAGTGTCGGTGTTTGTACACGTCCGGCGGAAAACACATCATTCATTCCCTTTTTCTTTAGCAAAATGCTAAAAACACGCGATGCATTCATACCAACAACCCAGTCGGCGCAAGATCTTGTATATGCTTCGTAATACGTATTAATCGTATCTGCTTCATCTAGTAAGTTTTTAAATCCTTGATAAATGGCTTGCTTCGTTAAAGATGAAATCCAAAGACGTTTCATCGGCTTTTGCACGTTACAAAGATTAATAATGTTTCGTACAATTAATTCCCCTTCGCGCCCAGCATCGCCTGCGTGAATAATTTCTGTTACCCCCGGATTATGTAACAGCTGTTTCACTACATTAAATTGCTTATACTTTGACTTTGTTACTTCAAATTGAAAACGTTCTGGAATCATCGGTAACGTATTAAGTGACCATTTTTTCCACTCTGCATGATAATGTTCTGGATTACATAACTGCGTCAAATGACCAATTGCCCATGTACAGTACGCTCCATTTGGAAATAACTCATTTGCTTCTACTTCTAAATATCCATCTTTTCGGCGATATTTAAACTGTGAAACAAGAGCCAAACCTTGATCTGGTTTCTCGGCAATAATTAATTTCATTGTATAACTCCCTATCTGTATTCCAGTGTTACTTTCATTGTATTTATGTTTAGAAGCGATGATAAAACAACAATCTTATTTATCATTCGCGGGTCGCTCCCAAAAATGGGATAACTATAATATTATACGCTTTTTCTTTATTGCTTCACAATAGGTAGAGTTGCATTATCCAAGTATCCTCTCTTAATTCGTCTTTCGTAACATTGTAATTGGTATTTCTAGATTTCATGATTTTATAAATAATTCTAAATCTATTCACATCTAAATTAGCTACTACATTTCAAAAGATGAGATATCTTCTCTTTTCTATATGTCCTTGAAGTAAAAAAATGTGATTTGATATTACGATTAGTTCTCATATAAGAATCCGTCTCGCTCCAAACATAATTATGTTTGGAGCGAGACGGATTCATTTACTCAAGATTTTAAAATATGGGTTGAGGACTCTCCTAATCTATCCCATGCTGTGAATGCTCAATTAAAAGTAACAAAATTACATTTTTTAAATATCATACTTTTATTTCAAAGTTATACACGTTTAGTAAACCTTATGATCCGATACACAATTATTGCAGTAATCGAAATAATAAGAGCGGTTATCAAGCCAGATTCTCCAATCCAAATCTCTAATTGATATCCTGTAGTTGCACGTGCAAAAGGCCCTTGAATAATAGCATTCCAAGTGGTGTGGATGATAACCGACGGCCAAACACTACCTGTGATAAGTCGTAAATAAGCTGTAATATAACTGAATGGTACAATACAAAAATAGATGCCAAGTACAGAGAGAAAGACAGATGTTCCCTCTACATATAGACCAGCAATAACAATTGGGACATGCCATGTTGCCCATATTAATCCACTAATAAGGATTGGACGTGAAAATTCCGCATCGACTAGCCTTGTGAGCATATAACCCCGCCAACCCATCTCTTCTCCCATAACTGGGATTAAGTTAAGCAAGCTTCCTAAAATTCCGCTCAATACTACTATAAAAATGAAACGTAATGGTATCGGTAGATACTGAAGTCCAAGTATATTGTAGATAGGTTCTAGCATACCACCTTGTGGGAGCTGAAACCTCGCAAATCCGCTAAACCAGGCAATCGAATATGTAATTCCACATATTATCATAGGTATTATCAGGGCCAAAGCAATCCCCTTCCATATCTTTAAGTTATCTAGACTAAAAGATACATCTTTAAAGCCTTCTCGCAGTATGATACGAGTTAGAATAGAAGAAATTGCAGGAGTAAACATATATACCACAATTAGCGGCATGCTTTTCGTAATCATTATTACTACATTTAAAAGAATAGAAGTAATGAACAAAATACTTAAAAACAGTTGAAGTCCTTTTTTAGCACGTTGGACTTTATCCATATTGTGGAATGATTTTGCATGTAATATCATTGTAATCCGTCCTTCCCCTTTTATTAATTTGTTTATCTAATCAACTTCCTGTCATTTCGAGAAATACAACACAGAATGAAGATGTTTTTTCATATTGATTAATCAATCCCCCCCTCTTAAATTCATAATCTAGCCTTACTTACGATTCAATCATGTAATTATTCTTCATAAGTTGTCATAACCGATAGTACGAAACTGTAATGTTTAACCTATGACCTGTGTCAAATAATCTTGTGACAATATGTAACTAGAAAATATGATATGGAATAAATAAAAATTGAATTACGGCAATTGATTCGTGCAAGTACATGAATCAATCTTGCTTTTGAAAATAATTCAATTGAGGTGAAAAAAATGAATAAAAAAAAGAGGTATTGTGGAATGGTTGCAATGGTTAGTACAGCTATATTAGTCGCAGGAGGTGGAGAAGTAGGAAAAGCACAAACGGTTGCAGTTGAAGATTCAGCTCAATCAATCCAAAAAAATATCGTTAAATCAATACAATCACAGGCGCATCCATTAAAAACGATAGAACCGTCAAAACCATTTGAGGATTTAAAACCACTTAAGAAAATGATTGGGAGCGCACAATATGTAGGATTAGGAGAGAATACTCATGGAAGCTCTGAAATTTTCACTATGAAGTTTCGACTTGTGAAATATTTGGTTACTGAGATGGGTTTTACAAATTTCACAATGGAAGAAGATTGGGGAAACGGATTAAAGTTAAATGAATATATACAAACAGGAAAAGGAAACCCTAGGGAGTTTTTGAAATTGTTATATCCTACTGATGAAATTATTGCCATGATTGAGTGGATGAAAGATTATAATGCTGATCCATCCAATAAAAAGAAAATCCAATTTATCGGACTTGACTTAAAAACAATGGACCAAAGTGTCTTTAATAAAGTAATTGATTATGTAAAGCAGCATCGACCAGATTTGCGGGCAGAAGTAGAAGAAAACTATAAAGATCTTTCTTCTTTCACTGGAAGTATACAGGAATATATGAATCTTGCTCCTGAAATGAAAGCAAAGTTCAAGGCAAACGCTGAGAAAGTAGCCCAATTACTAAAAGATGAGAAGGAACAGACAAACAAAGATGTAGGTTCATCCGAGTACATCTGGGTAAAAGCAACAGCGAATGCAATAGAGAAATTTACCACAATGCTGCTTTCTAATGACTACCCAAATGTAATAAAGCTACACGAGCAATACTTGGCCGATCATGCAATGTGGGCACAAGAGACATTTGGTGGTAAAACTATGGTATGGGCACACAATATTCATATGGCTAAAGGAATTATCGATGAGAAATTATACCCTGATGCTGCGGGGCAGTTTTTGAAGGAACGTTTAGACAATAATTATGTCACAATTGGTAGTACAACTACGGAGGGAAATTTCACTTTATACAGCGAATATAATCCTTCCACCGGAGGTAAGATTGCAACAGATACTATTCCACAAAATGTAAAAAGTTTCAATTACACCCTCGGAAAAGTACCATATAAAATGTTTTTATTGGATAACCGTCACCTTAAAGGACATGCAGAGAAATGGGTTAGAGCAAAAAGGCCATTACTAAGTATAGGGGGACAACTCCTCCCAGACGGTTCGTTATACTTTGATACTTCATTGCTTGAGCAATTCGATATTATTTTTCATATCCGAAAAACAAGTCCATCTCATATTAAATAAAAGTACAAAACAATCCCTTCTTGCTGATCCAAGAACGGGATTATTTTGTAGATGATTAATAAAATAATCTTGTTTTTAACTAAGAATAGGCTAATCCCCCCTTTTATCATCATGTAAAAATGTCATATGACATTTTTACACTAGTGAGTTTGACAAAAAAAGCAGTATGATGCGGTTATTACATAGATAGGAGCGATGCACTTTATGAGATCAAGATTCATCCAGAATGGTTATTTTTTATTACTAACTTTCATTACAGGTTTGTTTTATTTTTGTTTTTACTTAATAGCTCTGCTATTCAGTTTCACCCTTTCATTTACGGTAGTTGGGATTCCATTAATTATACGCGTACTACAAACTACCACAACTTTTATCCAATTCGAGCGCATACAAACGAAAATTTATACTGATATTTCGACAGACTCTTACAATAGAAGTGTAACAACGGATACATCGGACTGGGCTCAAGTGAAATTAGGACTTACGGATCGCCGCACTTGGTCTGCTGTCTTTTGGTTAATGCAGAAATTTGTGATTGGCATTTTCAGTCTCATTAGTGCAATCATTTTTTATGTAATGCCACTTATGTTCCTGTTAGCACCACTATTGTATCGATACATCGATATGAATATTATTTTCATACAGATAGATACTTTTCCAAAGTCACTCCTTATAATGTTTATGGGTATAGTGTTTACCGCCATAAGTATTAAAATGGTAGATGGTTTAACGAAAAAATTTGGAGGTTATACACGCAGTATGATTCAGCAACTAAATCGATAGAAGTTTGTAGTCTACGAATAGTAGGCAGTTTAAACTTAAAAATATAACAATGCAAGAAGGATTATTCTATAATATAGGAAATGAGAAAGAAGGCTACTTAGGGGGTAAATGAATTGTTTGATATGGTTAAATATTGGTTTTGGTATGATTGGATTATGTTAGGAATCCGTCTACTTGTTAGTGTGTCTACCATCCTAGCAACATTAAATTTTCAGGATGGTTTAACATTACCACTTTGGATTATTATTCTTTGGGAAATTATTGCCTTCTCTATTCCATGGGTAGCCTTGCTGTTCAATTACAAATATTACTTATTCACAGAAATATTGCTATATGGTGGACTATGTATATATTTAACCTCTTTATTTCCAGAAGCTTACAATATTTTTCTTATATCGGTGTTTCTTATCGCAGCAAATAGTAAGCATTTGTCCTATTATTGGACAGCTCCAACAACAGTTTTTGTAATAACCGGGATTTTCTATGCAGTTGCGCCAAGTAATAGCTATTGGATTATGGTCACCTACTACGGATTCGCTTATGTAATGGGATTCGCTTTCCATTTATTAATCATCAATCATAAACAAAATGAAGTAATTCGTAAACAAAACGCGGTACTTGAGCAATATATGTCTCAAATCGAACGCATTACACTGGCCGAGGAACGAAACAGGCTCTCTAGTGAGCTTCATGATACAGTAGGCCACGCCTATACTTCCATTATTATGGGGATGGAAACGTTGCGAACCGATCTTGCTACCGAAATGGGTGTACAGAGGCTAGATTCCCTGCTTGAAATGGGACGTAAAAGCATCGAGGACGTGAGAGGTTACCTACATCAAATGGATCCTCAATGTCAATCGCCTTCCTTGATTCAATCTCTACAAAATCTTGGAGCTGAATTTCAGGAGCACGCTCAGGTGGATGTAAGCTTCCGAACATTCGGAGAGGAATATCAACTGTCTCGACAAGCGAAGATAGCATTCATTCGTTGTTTACAAGAGTCCCTTACGAATGCGGTACGTCATGGTCAAGGGACTGAAATTATAGTTTCATTGCAGTTTGAACAACAATATACGAGATTAGAAGTGCAAGATAATGGAAGGGGAAATGTAGAATGGCAGGAAGGCTTCGGTATGAATACGATGAAAGAGCGGGCAATGAATTTGCAAGGTCAATTGTCTGTATATACAAAGCCAGAGGAAGGAATGCTTGTTACATGTACCATACCGCGACAAACTGAAATAAAAGATGGACTTATTCGTTTGTTAATTGTCGACGATCAGCCATTTGTTCGAGAAAGTTTGAGTACACTACTCGACAGGTATGAAGATATAAATGTAGTCGGTTTGGCTGAAGATGGCGATCAAGCCATCGACTTGTGTGGGCGCCTTCAACCTCACGTTGTACTCATGGATTTAGATATGCAGCAAATGGATGGAGTCGAAGCGACAAAAAAAATTAAGCAACAATGGCCACATATCCGCGTATTGATTTTTACAACGTTTCAGGATACGAAACAGGCGTTGGACTCGCTTCGTAACGGTGCGGATGGTTTTTTACTTAAATTCATTGAAACGTTAGAGCTAGCTAATACGATCCGACTTATTCATAGCGGTGGGACGCTGATTGATCAAGGTATGTCTCACAAAATATTTGAGCAGTTTGATGAGCAAAACGAGACACCACAATCAAAAGCAACTGCTTATGAACTAACAGCCAGAGAAATAGAAATATTGCAGCTAGTAGCAAAAGGACTTCGATACAATACGATAGCTTCAAGGCTATATTTATCGAATGGTACGGTCAGAAACTATGCTTCCTCGGCTTACACAAAGTTAGGAGTACGTAACAAGGAAGAAGCTGTCCAGAAGGCTCTAGAAATTGGAATTATCGAATGAGAAAACAGTTTGTTATTTCTTTAGAGCTAGCTAAGCTGTAGTTACAAGATGCAGTAAGGAATAAGACTATAAATCTAATTTTTTATCGTTTTTGGTAGGCAATTTTGAATAAGTTTATCCTGTTTTCAAATCTTTAAATAGCCTTACTACATTCAATATGTAGTAAGGCTATTATATTCTATATCAAAATTAAACATCTTTATTATTACTATATCGAAACTAGTTTCACGTCTTTTCACCAGAAGCCAAACAATACTTCTCATACCTATTAAAGATCTTTGTCTGTTTTTATGTTAGAGATTGAAGAGATGAAATAATATCTTTGTCCATTCTTTGGCTTCTTTTTGTAAAGAATAATAAATAAGTAGAAAGTACTCTTTTATGATATAAATCGCTTTATATTCGCTTCATTCTCGTTTCTTCTTTGGGAGGAGTAATTGGCGTATTTGAAACATGGCGGAGGCACAAAGCAGGATGCTAATTTTATTTCGATCTCCCTTGCACCCAAGTAGCAATATCATTTATTACATACTCAGGGATATTAGCAGGACTATAATATTCATCCGGTTTACTTAATTCTCCATCTCCTTCTGTAAAGAAGTGATTTAACTTTGGATATAGTCGATAATCAACGTTATCTCGTTCTTTTAATTGTTCTTTCCAAAGAGGAATTTCGATTTTTGATTGAACTTGATAGTCTCTTTCTCCTTGAATAATTAGAAGCGGTGTCTTTTGTTCTTTTGACATTTCTGCTGCTTTAACTTTACGAATAGAATCCCAAAATACTGCTGATCCTAAATAAAAACCTTTTGGAGGATTCTGACTAGAGAAGTTGGGATCATTTAATAATTCAAATTGCGATTTGTAAAATTTATATTCATCCGGTTTCATTGCTCCAATAGAAAAAAGATACTCAAATTGATCTAAAACAACATCTTGAATCGTACGGGCTGGTCCTCCCATCACAATCGCCCCAGCAATATTTTGATTTTGGTCTTTTTCAATCATTTTCGGAAGCATCATTCCACCTTGACTATGACCAAGAATATAAATTTGATTCTTATCTATCAGAGGTTCATTTTTAAGAAAATGAGTCACAAGAAGAGCATCATCTGTTGTCTCTTTATCCACTGTATAAAAAGGACTGGATTGTGTTTTCAATCCATGTTCATAAGTTCGTTTATTATAGCGAAGGACAGCAATTCCTTTTGAGGCAAGACCTTCAGCTAAATCACGAAATGGTTTTAAAGCAAACGCTGTTTCATCCTGATCGGTTGCTCCAGATCCTTGAACAAGAATAACCGCTGGGAAAGGACCCTTCCCCTTCGGAACAGACAATGTTCCTGGTAATGGAAACGCACCACTTCCAACCACTACTTCTTTATCAACAAAGGATTCCGGCTTACTATATGACGGACGCTCTGCAACTGGACTAAACGACATACTAAGTTGAAAATCATCTATTTTTCCAGATGGATCTAGCTTAATTAATAAAGGTACTGTAAATTGTTCAAAAACTAATTTAATCTCTACATTTGTATGAACAGAATTTGTCTCTTTTTGTGTTACCTCTCCAATCTCCATAAAAGAACCTGCTTGTAATTGCGCAGGGAGTTCCTTCCAATAACTCTTCAGCCATTCTTCGGATATTACTTTCTGTAATGATCGAGAAGTTAAATCAATTGCAGATTTATAGTCTTCTGTATCCATATAACGGATAAATGAAAGGGTAGTAGCTAAAACAGGATTTTCACTTTCAGTATTGTCTATTTTTTTTATATTGTTGTTTGTTTCCTTTAATGTCGAAATAAATTGGTGATTGAACGGATTTTTATATGTACCAGGATATAAGCTTGATTTTAATACATCCGTATTCCGTCCCTCATACAAACTTAAATAATTCACAAAATTTTCAGGTGAAATTACTTCCTCCGCATATGAAACTGAAGGAATAGCTATTGTACAAATTGCACTAACAAGTAATAACCTATTCCCTATCCTTCTTTTCGTGCTCATATTTATTGATTCTCCTTTCGAGGTTAAATTTTTTTATACAGCTTGCCCTGTACTATAAGAAAAATTAAAATTATCAAAGAGATTAATAGTCTACTTTACAATCCCCCCCTAACAAATTAAAAAGCTACTATTAACAAACTTCAATAAAAAATGCCTTCTCCCTCTTTTTTTTGACTGGATTTTTGAGTGGCATGGAAGGACCAAGCTGAATCACATGTAGCCGACCAAAGGCATACAGGTAAACCGGCATCCAAATTAAAATTTTTATGATGTATAAAAATAAAAATAGAAATTCCTATTTTTGAGTAATAAACGTAATCATTTGTAGTACAGAAAAGGATAGATAAGGCTAAAATGCCTTTATCTATCCTTTTCTATCACATATAATGTGAAGGTTTTTTGTTTTGGGGTTGATTTGTTTTCTTAGCTTGATAGCGATGGGGTACCACCAAATGCCCATCAAATTAAGAACTTGCTTTACCCCAAAATTTTTTCAGAAAAATTGTTTTTTGAACCAAAAAAGTATATTTTCAACTATAAAAACTATGACAAAATTTATCCGGATTCCTTTTTATCTACTTGCTAAATTCAGCAAGTAAAATATTTTTAAAAGGGTCAGGACTATCAGCTTTAAGGCTGTTCAAATTGATGGCCAATGTATGCTTGCCTCCAAGTGTGCCCCCAGCAAAAGTTATAAATCCAGGAATGCTTCCTCCATGCCCCCATATCGATACACCGTTTGAAAGCTTCATTTTGAAAATTCCAAGCCCGGAATCGCCAAGTTCATCTGTTCCTGTAGAGACTGTTGTAAGCATTTGCTTTAGTTGCTGTTCTTTCAGTAATTTGCCCCCAAGTAAATAAGTGAAGAATTTGTTTAAATCATCAGCTGTAGAAATCATATCTCCGGCCGAGCTCCCCATACTTGGGTTATAATAAGTAACATCTTTTGGCTCACTTGCTCCGTCTAATTGGATATATCCACGGGCATGCTTGGTTCCTGGAATAACGCTTGAATTTCCGGGTAAGAATGTATTCGATAATTCAAGTGGTTCAATAATTCGATTTTCAATTTCTTCCGCATAGCTGTTCCCAGTTACTTTTTCAATAATAATCCCTAGTAATACGTATCCTGTATTTGAATACGACCAGCTCTTTCCTGGAGCAAAATCTGGAGGCATGGATATTCCCATCTTTACTAATTCTTCAGCAGTATAAGATTTTTTTGTATCCATGATATTAAAATCCTTTGACGTTGTGTAATTAGCAATACCACTTGTGTGGTTCAATAATTGCCGGATAGTAATCTGTTTATCATCATATCCATTTCCTTGAATGACACCAGGCAACCATTTTTCAATGGAATCGTCTAGATTCAAGCGGTTTTCTCCCGCTAATTGAAGTATAACTGTTGCAGTGAACGTCTTTGTCACGCTGCCAATTCGAAATCGAAAATCTGTTTTCATTGGTTTCTTGGTACTTAGATCCGCTACCCCAGCTGCATAACTCCATGTTTTTCCGCCCTCAGAAGTTTTAGCAAGTATCCCTGGATATCCAAGTTTCAATGTATTCCGCATTGCCTCTTTGACGGAATTTCGATCTCTTTGGTTGCTTGTTGGTAACGAACTAGATAGATTTTGAGTGAGCTCCGCTTTTACACTTGAGGTTGGAGTTGTATAAAACAGGGAACCTCCAGTTATTAAAAGGGCTAAACCTGTAAATATAATTTGACGATGCTTTTTCATCAAAATATTCCTCTCCCCTATTCATATTGTATAAATGTTTATTTTCTGTTTGGAACTAATCACACAGCTTTCTTCTTAACCAACTGCAAAAGGACGACATTGAATTAGTAATCACTCTTATATCCGTTATTTTACAAACGGCTTTCTGACCTAAAAAATAGTCTATCCTTTGTTTGAGATGTATGTTAACTTTTGTAATGTCTCGTTTCCTCCATACAAGTCTTATTAATTGATTTGTTTCCCTATATAAATATATGGTCTTCCTCCTCTCACTCTTCTTTACATTTTAATCATACACAATGAAAATCTCTTTTTTCTTACCTCTTCCTTACAAATTCCTTACTTTCAAAATCACTTTTATAATTGATTATTTTTTATTTTAATAACATTTAGTTGTATTAATTTGATAGGAATTTGACAGCGCACAAAAGTTTCTTTATTCCAAAAAATAAATTTAAATACATATTACTATTTAATATTCAATATCTTACCTATACATGTTCTAACATTATTCCTTATCATCTACAGCTTTCACGCTAAAAATAAGACACTTCATCATGATGACGATTAAGTATTTTTGAATTATGTTAAGTATGAGCATGAAAAATCTTTAACAAAACATCAGTTATTCTATTTCCTAAGAGATAAACATCGTGATGTAGCAATCCTTTCCTTTTTTCTTGGTAGTCGTATTCGTGTAAGTGAATTGGCCGATCTTCGTATGGAAGATATAAACTTAAAAGAAAGGCTAATTGATGTAATACGAAAAGGAAACAAAGAAGACTCTGTATGGATTACCCCAATTGCATTAAATGCCCTTGAAAAGTATATGGAAATTAGAGATAACAAATATGTTCCAGGAAAAGAATTAAAAAATGTGTTTTTATCAAAGTATAAACATACTGCACAGCCTCTTTCCGTTAGGGCTATCCAAGATATAGTAGAAAAATATACTAAGGCCTATGGCAAAAAAATGTCTCCTCATAAATTAAGACACACATTGGCAAATAAATTATATATGGAAGAAAAAGATTCGTTACAAGTGATGCAACAACTTGGGCATAACAGCCAAGATACGGCTTTATTATACACACAGCTTGGAGAAACAACTATTAAAGATAACTTAGGCGGAATAGGAAAAAATAAATAATAAAAGTTCAGCAATGCAAAATTGCTGAACTTTTATTATTTCTCCTGCTAGAGTTAATAGTGTTTTTAAATATCATGCATTATCCATTACATATTTAATTTTATTATATAAAAAATATATAGTTAAAATTCTACTTTAATTGGTATATAAAAACTCTCTCTTGTTAGATTAGATAAATGGAAAATTTTAGATTCCTACAATTATTGTTTACGTTAAATGTGAATTTAACGAACACTTGGGAAAATGGGGATTAACCCCTTCCCCCATCTGTTGTAGAATGACATGAAACTCTAAACTATTTAAACAAGAAAGTTTAAACTAAAATTTTTTAGATTTACAGAACTAAACTCATCAAAAGTCAGCTCTTTTTCATTTTTTTGGTGATCACTCTTTTAAGTTGATAGCGATGTGGTGATACCCGTTTAGAACGATATCTTTGCCCTAAAAAAAATCGAACCATAAATTTGCCGGCAAGCTTATGGTTCGATTTAAATTATTTACTTTTAGTAACTACTCAGCCCCTCTATGAAAAAAAGCCAGAAAAGCATCTTTTTAAATGGGCGAGAGGGACTGGCCATGCATAGAGGCGGTCAGTGCCTTTTCCTGCCACGCGCAAAGCTTTAAAACAAAGAAAGGCAGCGAGGTGTAGGTCCATTTTTATCTTCATCGCTGGAATTATACTCCTTACCAAACTTCTAAATAAAATGTATAGCTGAGTAGTTACCTTATTTTTCAAAAAAACATTCTGACTATTTCTTTTTCACTTCTTCTACAAATTCCCATGTCTCTCCGTTATCTTTTGATTGATAAAGTGCACTACTATCGCCATTGTAGTCTCCATCTGCCCCTTGTCCAACTAACATATTAAAAACCCCATCTTTCTCATATGGCATACTAGGAGAATCAAAAGGGCTTATTGCGGACTGTGTATAATCTAATTTCACTTCATACGGCGGATATTCTACCTTTTTGAAAGATACCCCCCCATCATCTGTGCGATATAACTCTCCCTCATTACCAGAAGGTCTAACTGCTCCTAAAAACCCAAGTTTATCATTTATAAAAGTGATTCCTGCTACACTACCAATCCCCCTATTAAATGGGTCTGGATTAATAACCTCCCATGTTTCCCCTTCATCACTAGTCCTGCTTAATGAATAAAAGGCGCTCCCTAATGCTTTATCTATCATATTTAGTTTATAACCAACTTCTTTTGATAGGAAAAACTGTTCTTTTTCATTCTTTAAATCTTGTTGTTTCTTCTCTTTAAGCCTCTCTTCATTTGGAGGCGTCTTTGATTTACTCCAACTTGCGTCACATATTAAGTTATATCTAGCAGGTACTAGCTCTTTCTCTTTTCCAGGGACAAATATAGATACAGTATATCCAATGATTTCTGAAGCTGCTTCTTTAAGACTCTGCCCCTTACCATCCTCAGTAATATTAATAATTCCCTCTGTATTGGATCCCCAATTTCTTTTTCCATAATAAATCAACCCATACTTACTTTCATTCCACTTTCTAACCGTTTGCTTAATTGGAATCGCATTAACCGTTTTAATTAAAGGTTCTACTAATTTATCATCATCATAATCAGGCTTTGCATATCCGTCTCGTATTATAGTAATATCTTCTGATTTCTTATTATTATAAGAGATTAAATAAGTTTCTTCTTTCCCATAAACATTTTTCCCATAAACAAATGTATCAAACGCTGTGATTGTTCCATCTGAATGAAATGTAAGATCAAAATCAGTTGCCATATACAATTTCTTTGGCAAAGGATATTTTTTATTTATATCTTCAAAAATACCTTCTACTCCAGATTCATATATATTATTATGTTTAAGTTTAACTGATCTTTCATGTTTTAACCTTTCTATAAACCATGCCAATTTGCCATTATAATTTATTGCACTTTTATAAATCTGCATCCCATAAAATGATGAAATTGCAACAATAATGATAATAGAAACGGATCTCCATGCTATTGAATTAGTTAATTTTTTAGTTTCATATTCTCTATTTTTTATTACCCGGATTGTAGTAAATGTAGTCATGGATATAAAAAGTACTATACATAATAACAAAATATAAATATTATAATTCATCCTTCCGTACTTACAGTATAAGGCTAACTCATAACAAAAAATCCCGTATACAATTATTAGTATTGGATTTGTTACTAATGACAGAAGTATCCTTTTTGCATTTTCCTTAAATATAGAAATCACTCCTAATTACATGAATTACTGATATTAAGTATACTTTATTGTAAAGTAACAAAAAAGCTATTTAATCTTGCCGCCAAAAATACAATAGACATCCGTCTATGTAAATGGCAGATGTCTATTAAAGCCGTTTAAAAATTTAGTTGTTTCATAGACAATGGACTTTTGAGTGAATACTAAAGTTGCTTCATTTGAGAGCTAAATATTGAAAATGAACCCTCATATATTAATTCATTCCCCTCAATGATATTTATCTTTCAGATTTTGTTGATGCTTTGTATAAAAAAGATTCTAAAAAGGTAATTATAATTGAATTAGAGAAAACACGCGAAGGTTGGGAAATTAGTAAATCATAGATAAAAACGTCCTATATTTTAATAGGACGTTTTTTCTTCTATAAATAATATAGTTGAGATGTATTGTACTCATAATTATAAATGTTTTTTAATTATGGACATTATACAAGTCGACCAATTCTCCAATATCTAAAAAGGACGGTTTAACTACTTACTTATATCTATCTATAATTCACTAAACCTACTTCTCCTCATACCATGGGTTTAAATGAATTAGTACTTCATATATTTCTGGGTTCTGATTTATAATAGTAGTTTTTATATCCCTACAAATATCATGTCCTTGCTGAATGCTTAAATGTGCCGGAACACTAATTCTAATATCAATTAATACATAGTGACCATGATCACGTGCGCGCATTCTATCAATTCTTTTTACAAAAGGATGGGCCTGAATTACTCTCTTATATTCACTACATTTCTCGGTAGGAATACCACCTTCCATTAATATATATATTGCTTCTTTCCCCATACTAATCGCTAACTTTAATACGAAAAAGGAAACGATAATACCAGCTAAAGGATCCCCATAAGCTGCATATGGAATGGAATAGATATTGTTTATCAAAGCAATACCAATTCCAATTACAGCTGCAATTGAGGCATAAACATCAGCAAGATGATCATAAGCAGTTGCTATAAGCCCGTTGCTTCTTGTTTTTCGACCAATTCGTATTGTGTATACATATAAAATTTGCTTCCATATTAATGAAATAATCGCTGCTATAAAAGCAATTATATGGGGTTCTGTCGCTGGTTCAAATAATGACTTTATTGATTCATAAGCCATAAATAAAGCCGCTAAAATTAAAATCACAGCTACAATTCCTGATGATATAACTTCTGCTTTACCATGTCCATAAGGATGATCTTCATCAGCTGGCTGGTTTGAAATTTTCATTGATCCCAATGAGGCTACGGATGCTACAACATCGGCAGCATTATGAATCCCGTCGGCTAATAATACCTGACTTTTGAATAGTAAACCGACTATAATTTTGATGAGAGTCAGAAATATATTGCTAATTACACTAATCCATGCTGCCAATAAGGACGTTTTTTGGTTAGCATTCATAGTTATCCCCACCTTAACTTTACTCTTGTTTCAAAATATTATTGTTTAATTCAATTGTTTAGTTATAAGTCTATATCTCATCATTTTAATTTCTTTCATACATTACCAAATAATAAGTATGTGGGTCTATACAAACATTTTCTCCTATCAGTAAAGGTTAAAAGCATAACTTACTTTGTTCTTTTATCCTTATTTGTTATGAAGTGTAAAAAAGAGTGACACAAAATGCCATATGCCTTTTATTATTCCTTTTACGTTTAGTATTGGAGTTACTTTAACATCCTTAAAATAGTAATTATGATTGAATAAAAAGACGAGAGTTGGAAATTAGGAAATCATAGAAAAAACGATTTATAAGATGTAATATTGAACCTAAAATAATTAAAGATAAATAAGATATACTACACGATGACGCATGTTGTTTAACAATGTAGTTTTAAGGTGTATTATCCCTTTGCTTGATACACCTATTGTTTATGTTTTTTATCACCCTTTTATCATTACAAACATCAAAGCGACTAATGTGTTGCTTTGATGTTTGATGAAATGTCTTCAGGTATGATTTCTAATTCACTCTGCACATTAATCTTTACTCATCTGATCACAACAATTATTTTTACAGGTTGTCCATTTCACATAGCTGTAGCAAATACTATAAGATTAAAAGCATATAATTGAATATGAGTGTAAGCTGTATACATTATTTATCCTTCTTTTAACTTCTTGGAGATTTTCCATATGATTGAGTATCTCTATACGCTTTTCTTTAATGAATGTTAAATGATAAAACTTTCAATTTTATTACACTCTTTGTATGTTAGTTTTTAAACTTTAATTAAACCTTCATTTATTTAAGAATTTATAAATCAGTTGAAATATTTGCATCAAATTCATCTGATTTTTTAGTATCTATTTTTTCCCCATCTATTGTCACCCTTATTTCTTGTTTTTGGTTTGCTGTTACTATCCAAGCATTCGGTAAATAACGATCTTCATGGGATAATGTAGAAGGTGAATTTATAACCTTTCCTCCTAAATATAGCGTAGCAGAAGAACCTCCATCCATAGCCATTGCATTTATTGCTCCTTTTTCATATAGAATATCTTGACACTCTTTTAACGTAGCTCCTATGCTATGTGTCTGCCTACCGTCAATCACTAGAAACATTATTGTGCCATCTTCTTTTTGCGCCATAATACTTCGGGGAGCAGAGCCCCAACCACCGTCTCCTTCTGTAATCATTTTTTCTCCATTAACAATTAACTGTGGCATAAATCCTGCTGCTGAAACGACTTGTTTATCCAAAAGTTGTTGGGTAGAATAATTCCCTGTTATCATTTGTCCAAACTTTGTTAAGCCCGTAATAATTGTAGGGGTATTTTTATCTATATTTGTATCAATTGCTTTCCCATTTTCTATTACTATTCCAGTTGCAATATTTCCTCCACCCCTTCCTGTTTCATCGGCAAATCCACTTGCATTCACAGCAACAAGTGCATGATTACGTTTTGCCATTACGCTAATTTTTTCTCCTCTTTTATCGCCCTGTGTTCCTTGATGGCTAACAAGTTTAACATTGAAAGGGTTACTAATAGTGACTAATTTTCCTTCGAAAAGAAAGCGACTATCTTTGTTACTTTTAATCGTTTCTACGTCAATTTTTAATGGCTGATTTTTTAATTCTTCTAATCTTTTTCCTGCTATTTTTTTATAAATATTCTCATCACTATTTAACCATTTTGGATGATTAATTCTATCTTGTAATTTATCTAGTTCCTTTTGGGATAGGAATGTATATTTCGCATATTGTGGATGCTGAGAAGTTAGTATACTCCCAGCAATTGTTACACGAAAATCTCGGCCATAGTTAGTACCAAATAATATTCCTATGCCAATAAGCATGAAAATAGAAAGAAGAAGCAAAATTCGTTTGAAGATTTTTTTTAGATGTTTCATAGTTATATCCTCCGGCATTAATTACATTCAATGAATCCTTTAAAATATTATTTACCTAAAGACAAAAGTGTTTGTTCCCCTTATTCCCGAGTTCCCCACTATGTCTTAGCAAGCAAGGCAAAATACTTATTCTACATTTCTTATTTATTTCAGTGTATATTTACAAATTTAATAACGTTTTTGCAACCAAGAAATATATTACTAATCCTGTTCCGTCAACAAATGTTGTAATAAATGGACCAGAAACGACTGCAGGATCTAATTTAAATTTTCTCAAAATCAAAGGTAAAACAGCTGCGACAAGCGAAGCCCAAATAACAATAAATAATAAAGTGATTGCTACAACTTGTGCCACTTCTGTTCCAACCCCTAACATATAAGCACGAATGAGCCCAGCTACCCCAAGTGCAAGTCCGAGAAGCATGCCAATTGCAAATTCCTTTTTCATTACACGGAAAATGTCTTTAAATTTCACCTCTCCAATACCGATTGCACGAGTAATTGTTGCTACAACCTGTGTTCCTGTATTCCCTCCAGTACCTACTAATAATGGAACAAAGAAAGCAAGGGCAACTACTGTTTCAATTTCGTCTTCAAAATACTTTAGTACTGTACCTGTATATGCCTCAGCAACAAAAAGAAGCAATAACCATGGTAGGCGTTTAAAGAAAATGCTCCAAATACTAGATTCAAAGTAAGATTGATTTAATGGTTCACTTCCGCCTAACTTTTGGATATCTTCTGTAGCCTCTGCTTCCATAACATTCATTACGTCATCAAATGTTATAATACCAATCATTTCATTATTTGCTGTTGTTACGGGTATTGCTGCTAAATTATAATTCAGTAGCTTTTTTACAACTTCTTGCTGATCAACCTCAGCGGGTACTGAAATCACCTCTTGAATCATGATATTAGATAATATCTCTTCATCTGCTGCTAGTAATAATTCATGTATGGAAACGATTCCCTTAAGATAACCATGACTATCAAGAACATAAATATAAGAAATTGATTCTACATTTTCAGAATGTTCCCTAATGTACTTCAATGTCATTTTTACTGACCAATTCCCTCTAACTGCAACATAATCACTTGTGACAAGACTTCCTGCCGTTTCAGGTTTGAAAGCCATTAACTTTTTTACATTATGTTTTGTAATTTTATTTAGATACGCCATTAATTGAGCTTGTTTTTCCGGATGAACCGCTAGAAGTAGATCTACTGTTTCATCAATCGGTTGTAAATTTAGTAATTTTTTAGCTTTGTTTTCAGATAAGTGAATTAAGATATTATATTTTTCTTCTATACTCAAATGTTGAAGAATTTTTGAGCTTTTTAATACAGGAATCTTATCTAGTAATATGACTTGATCTTCAATTGAAAACCGTTTTATTTCTTGCGCAACATCATACGACGGATGACGTAAAACTTTATCTGCATCCAAATCATTTTGGGTTACAAGTAATTCATTTAATAATTTCTTCATGTTAACTCCTCCTCATATTGCTAAGGGAGACTCTAGAGTTTCATGAGTGGTTTTGTATTATTTTACCTGTCTAAATTTTGATTAGAGCATTAATAGTTACATTGCAATCAATTTATTATTTAGAACTACCTCCTTTTTGAATATAGACAAGATAAAAATAAATAACATTAAACAAAAAAAACCTTACTCAAAAAGGAGTAAAGGTTTTTTTACAATACAAATAAATGATTATTAAGACAGCTCTGCAAAAATCCCAGAGGTGTCCTTCTATCAAATCGTATACCACTCCCTCGTTGAGTTTTAGCACTGTATAGCATAGGTTTTTATAACCAGCTACATTAAAAAGGGCCTTAATCCGACCGTTCCTGTTGACCCATTGGCGTCTCTCGACATTTTTGGGCAGCAGCGTTTCTCTATACAGGAGCCTCACCTAACAAAGATTATTGAATTACTTCAAAATTTAAACCAGAATTTAATATTTGTCAACTAACTTTCGATTTGATTCATAAAAAATTCTTTTTTAGAGAAATGTAATTAGATTCTATTACAAATTTGAAATTCTGCTTAAAAGATATAAAATTTAAATACAATTAGTTCGAAAAAAAGTTATAAAACATATGAAATTTCGTATAAGAAACTTATTGTTTATAATTAATTTGTAACTTTATAGCAGAAGTTGCATCATTAATCATACCGTACTTCAAAAGAACATTCTTCAAAAAATCTTATTTTATGATTAAAATCTTCTTTACTGTTTATCAAATTTATATGGTTAAACTACTTAATCAAATTATACATTCCAAATCGCAAATATGTATCTATATGAGACAATTAAATACAATTTCTCATATCATTTCTCAAAGATTTATAAAGCAATAAAGAATATAAAGTTAGCAATACGTTACTTGACAGGCAAAAAAAAAGTATTTATGCTGGCTACACGAAACAAACACATAAAATTTATATTGCTAAACCTGTTAGGTGAGGCTCCTATACAAACACAGGCTATTGCCCAAAAATGTCGAAAGACGCCAATGGGTAGAACAGGAATTGTCGGATTAAGGCTCTTCTTAAGATAGCTAAGTAATGAATTTCCATTACTTTACGTTGTATAGTGCCAAAGCTCTACTAGGGGGAGAAAAGCTTTATTTAGTCATGCCATTTTCAAATCCCCCTAGTATGTAACTAGGGGGATTTTTACGTAAGAAAACAGGGTGTAAGCGATAGAATCTCTCAAAACAAAAATACTATTTATTAATTGGTGAGAACAAGATTCTATTCATTAGCAAATGTAATATTAAGTGTTAATGTAAATCAGGAGGATATAAAAATGAAAAAAATATTAAAACTCGATTATCTATTGCTCCTCCCTCTATTCATAACATGTACTTTAGGTATTATCATGATGTATAGCGCGAGCTCCATTGTAGCTGTTCAACATTACGGTTATAACAGTAGGCACTTTGTCGATTCTCAATTAACAAAGCTATTTTTAGGAACAATTGGGCTAATATTTTGTGCTATTCTCCCATATGAAATATGGAAAAAACGAATAGTCTCAACCTGTATTATGATTGGGGGGATTTTTTTGTTAATTATGGTTTTATGGAAAGGAAAGGTCGTAAATAATGCTCAATCTTGGATCTTTGGAATACAGCCAGCTGAATTTCTTAAATTAGGAACAATACTTGTAACAGCCCGTTTTTTTGCATTGCGACAAGGACCAGTTAAACAAACTTGGTTTGGGGGCGGAAAACTTTTATTTTTTTTAGCTACAATTTTTTTCCTAATCTATAAACAGCCAAACTTAGGATCTGCCCTTTTAATATTAGGTATAGGTTGTAGCATATTTCTTTGCTCGGGAATAAATATAAATCTATTAATTAAAAGAACTATACTCGGTTCTATTTTTTGGTTACCTATTTTATATTTTTTGATTCAATTTAGTTTGTCAGAAGTTCAAAAGACACGTATTACTACGATTCTCAATCCCTTTGTTGATGCACAAGGGAATGGATATCAGCTTGTAAATTCTTTTATTGCCATTGGCTCAGGAGGAATTATTGGACGTGGATTCGGAAATAGCATTCAAAAAACTGGTTATCTCCCAGAACCACATACTGATTTTATAATGGCAATCGTTTCTGAAGAATTAGGATTTATTGGTGTATTCATTATAATGACCGGAGTATTAGCTATAGTTCTTCGCTCACTAAAAATTGCACAGCTATGTGAAGATCCCTTTGGAAGTTTTATAGCAATTGGTATAGGCTGTATGATTGGTATGCAATCTGTTGTTAATTTAGGCGGTATTACGGGAATACTTCCTCTTACGGGTACCCCATTTCCATTTGTAAGTTTTGGTGGAAGTTCTTTAATGGTTAATTTAATAGCAATAGGAATACTACTTAATATTTCAATTTTCAATAAAATTAAGTTTGATAATCATAATATATGATTATCGATATAAAATTCTATTTTTAATGGATGAATTCTTTCTCGTTTTGGACAGACTGATTCCGTAAATCAATCTGTTGTTTTTTCATTAGAATTATTGCTAAACAATAAAATAAACACAGTAAAAAAAATATAACATTGTAAAAGTCCGTGGCAAGGGATGAAGCATTCACAATGGCTGAGAAAATATATATATAATTGGCTGGCCTCAATTCTTAAAATTCTCTTTATTATATAGATAAGCATAAAAATATTAGGAAGTTAATAGTAATATATATCAGATAGAAATTATTAAATCAAAAGAAAAAGCAATCATTGAAAATATAAAGCATTAAAGACAAGGCAAAAGATACACGAAACACCTCCTATTGTTAGACTGCCTACAAAAGCAAATAAAACCTGTTGTTTGGATTTATTTTCCTTTCATTTAGTTATTGTACTAGTAATTTATTCCATTCCAAAGATAGTGATGGCTACTATCATTCTTCTAGGAATACAGAATTATTAATGCATTCATTTTTGGATATTTATCAGTTCCAAGTTAACAATTCTAAATAAAATTACCCTTTAGGAAATTAAAGTGGAATGATATTTGCCAACAGGAAATTTTGCTAAGAAAGGACAGGGAATAAGACTATTGGTAGAGCTTTCACTGGAATTAATTGTGAGATTAACGTAAATTGCAAGAGTACGCTCGTAAAATTATGATATATATAAATCAAATCGGAGTGAATACGATATGAGAGCGGTCGCGAAAAAAGTAAAAATAATACGTTTGCAGGATGAATATTGTAAAAATTGTAAATATCAAACGGATGTAGAACAGTATTGTATTGAACAATGCGAAATAGGAAAAAAACTTATTACGCTGGGTAAAAAAGAATTTAGAAAGAGATTGACAAAAGTAAAAACGATAGAAGAAAAATGGGATGAGAAGTGCAAACAAGCAATAATTTTATATAATCAAGGAGTAAATTATCCAGATATTGCAAAGGAAATGGGGTGCCACGTGAGTAATTTGTATAAAGAGCTCAAAAAACGCGGATGGTTACAAATGTAAAGTCATGAAATAAATCCCCGAACAAGTTATACGATTGGAACATCCTTTGTATTTGATATGAACTGTATACTTGCTTATTTTCAGCAATTACAAAACAAACTATTTCATTTATATGTTCTAATTTTTGATTATCTAAAATTGGTATTTCACACCTTCTCATTTTTGAGGAAGGAGTCTTCTTTCGGAAAACGATAAAATTTTAACATTAAATTTCGGGGTTATAATTTCTAAAAAAAACACCCGTTCTGATTAAGGACGAGTGTTTTTCTTTTTAGGTTATCTGACAGGGGTAAACTTCCATGAGCTAGGTTTTTGTTTTTTTTCACCTAGTACAATCCAATTTTTCTTTGCATTTATATTCTCATAATTTAATGGATAGTCATCTGTAAAAATATTATATTCTGTAGGATTATCCAGGTTAATTTTAATTTTAAAATCAGCTAAACTATCAGATTTTTGAGCAAGGTGAATCCAACTAGAATAATTGGACCAATTTAAATATTGGAATTGGTCGTAATTTGAGTGCTTCATGCGAAGATATATACTCTCTCCGTGGTGTAGCTTTGCATCATTTTCTTTGTAGAATTCAAACTCTATAGGTGTACCAAATAAAGCATTGTTTTCTTTATTTGCAAGTGTGACATAATCGTAACGATTTGCTAAATACCATTCAAAAGTTAGACCTTGATAAGGAGATTCACTTGGTACGATATAATAGTTTTTCCCTGCTTCTATGACATTTCCTTCAATATCATAGATTAATGCAGTCTCTATACTTGGAGCTTTCACATTTTTAGTAAAAGTTTTAAACCAAAGATTTAAGAAACCTGCTGTATTACGCTGAGCTTCTCCTAAGCTCCGCTGCACAGCTGGGGTAACCATTTCTTGCCACAATTGTGCCTTACCACTATTATAATACTTAAATGTTTTATCATTAGTAATATTTTGGATTTCAGGTTTAGCTACTCTAGCTGCATAATCAATCCATTCTTCAGGTGTAGATAGAGAATTGTTATAATTCCCTCCAGTATTGACTGCAAATTGATTTTGAATGGTTGTAACATAATTTTCAAAGTAGCTATGATATTTTATAGCTCTCGTATCAATTGCGGTAAAATTTGCTGCATGCATAGGTTGAGTAGCATCTGTAAAGTAGTGCGTGGCTACTCCTAAGTAATAGAAAGCTTTTTCATAGTCCTTATTTCGTAAATGTTCTCCAGATTCATAAAAGTATTTCTTACCTTGTGTAAGAGCCGTTGGATTTGTTTCTCCTCTATAATTTTCTTTAGTATCAGGATCATAAAAATGAGATTTCCATCCGCCTTTAAAAACGCCACCTATTCCTGTACCACCATCGTTAAACTCTGCATTATAATCTGCATCATACAATCCTTTAGAAAATAAATCTTTATATTGTGGATAATTTAAAAAGTCCACAGCCTGCTTATTTGCTTCAATATTAGATTCTGTTTTCATAATTTCAATAGCTTGTTTTGCAATCCATAAATGTGTACTTTTATCAGAATGATACGGAGCTTCTGCAGACCATCTTGCAGTAATAGGATCATTCTCATTTAAATCAATTTGATCGAGATGAGCATAGCTACTTTGAGGACATACTCCTAAAATAGTTAAAGTCACTCCAGCTATACATAGTGTTGATACGATTTTTTTCATTTTATATCCCTTTCTAAATATAAAGATTCTTATGCGGACATTCATCTTAATAACCACAGTTAAATAGCTCTAATAAAAGAGCAATGAGCAAAGGCTAACTGCTTAATTTTTGTCTTAAAGGAATACCACCACACATCGATCAAATTAAAAGTTTTAAATTGATCCTAAACAATAATTTTCCTTCTCTACCTCTAGTTATATATAAAAGCACGTCTTATTTAAACATATTTTTTTATGTAATTTTGCATATCCAAATATAGGGGATGAAATAACCTTCCATATATAAATGGATAGCATGTTCCATCCCTTCATGTTTCTTCCCACACTTACGAGGACAACCCCGCTGTCCCCCTTTTTTAACAATGTCTAATCCGACTCTTTGCTTTTCTTTCAATAACTCTCGTTCCCATTCAGCAACACCTTCAATAATATGAAGGAGCATTTTTCCAGTTGCTATTCTTGTATCAAAATTATAATCCAGACTAACTATATGAACATTTCGCTTTTCCAAGTTTTCAGCGAGTTCTAACATGTGTTTTAAATTTTTAGCTAATCGATTCATCCGAGCTTCAACAACTATATCTTTGGGTTCCACCACACACCTATCAAGCTAAGAAAATATAACTACTCCCAGAACTAGATTTTGTCCTGATATGTAATAAAAAGCTCTTTTTTCATTTTGGGATTGATTTGTTTTCTTAAGTTAATGGGCATGTGGTACTACCCCACATCCATCAACTTAAGGTATATTTTTATACAAAATGCGGTCTTTCCATATAGTTTTTTATTATCTTTTATAGATTTTATAAAAGTAGGCATATCAAATAAACCCTGACGGGTTTTAATTTTTTTACTATGCTACCTGATGAGTAGAAGTGGTATACTCATAAATAACACCCAAAATATCAAAGACTGTCTTTTTCTCGTATCGATGAGATTTTCGTCCGTTGTGCTGTAGGAGGTTAAACAGACGAAGGAGAACCTTTGATAGCTCTTGGGTGTTTTTGTGTAATGCTTGATGAAAAAGTAAAAAATAATCCTTAATTATGTACATCGCTTTATATTCACTTAGCTCTTTCTGTTTCTTACGTAACAGGA
>NZ_JAEHCA010000020.1:0-94195 GCF_016483345.1 Bacillus cereus group sp. N24 | reverse complement strand
CTTTCTCATTAACATAAGAAAATAGTAACGTGCTTTTAACTTCAAAAATAGTCTAAATCCTTAAGTTGATGGATGTGTGGCGTTACCCCATGACCATCAACTTAAGAAAACAAGTTACCCCCAAAAAGATAAAAACAAATTTCAGGTCGATAAAAACACAAAATTTCCATTTAGAGAGTACTTTAAAATCTTAGCTTGATGGACATGGGGATGTTTTGCTAGCTTGATAGCAAAGCATCCCCTTATATATAAGGTTTTTCACTAAAATAGGTCGCCAGTCATTACAGTCATAAACTCCTTAAAAAACTGTTCATAATTCATTTGTATTGCAATCCTATGTTTGGGACGATTACCGAATGTTTCTGGTTCAAAAGTAGATCTAAAATCTCCTATACTTTGTCCTCTTACAGTATCAAATGCATTAACCGTCACTGCTGATTGATGGTACGTAAAAATATCATCACGATTAATCGCAATCAAAGTGAGCGCATCATGAACCGGGCTACCTTGTATTCCAGGAACTTTTTTTGATAAAATTGATAATAGTAATAGTCTAAAAGAGGCTTTAAAAACTTAGTTTTTCCTTTAGAGTGAATATAATTGACCATTTCTGGTGTTACGATAGCCGATTGTGTAACATTCAAAGGATAAATTGATAGATTCTTTGCGTATCTCATTACAATATTGGCCGCTACAGGATCGCCATAAAAGTTAGCTTCGGCAATGGGAGTAACATTTCCTGGATATAGAAAAGCTCCTCCCATAATATAATAAGAATGTACATATTTCATCACATCTCCATAAAGGAGAAATAAAGTTGCAAGTGAAGTTAACCTTCCGGTATTCACGATAATAAGTTCATTTTTATACTGCTTAATAAGTGTGAGAACCTCAAAAAAATTTTCAAATGTTTGAAGCTCTAGTCCTGGGTAAATGGGACCTATCCCAAATTTACCGTGAACTTCTGGATAAAAAGTTTCAGCTTCTGAAGACATGGAATGCTCCGCCCCACCAAAAACTTTTATATATTCTTTTCCTACACTTTTAAGTAAAAAGCGAACATTTCTAACAACTTCAGCTTTAGGTACGTTCCCATAGTCTGCAACAATTCCTATAACCTCAATTTTATCTGTCAAATGCGCATATATGATAGCTATCGTATCGTCAATTCCGAAATCTCCAAAAAACAGTACTTTTTTCCCCATGCAATGTTACTCCTTAATTTTACTAGTTTTTAAAACAGATTATAATTATGTATCGTAGTATAAGATTGTTCCCATGTCTTTTTGTAGTACTTTGTATGAATGAATTCATCTAGTTAACATACACTTTCGTTAATAATGAACAAATTCCTTTTGTATGAAATGAAATAGTATGTAATTACTAATCTTAACGTGTTTTTTCTGATACCCTATGCTCATCAAGTCGCCCTCAAAATGAATAAAATACGTTATTCTTTCTGTAGAATCATAGGAAAGGATGGCGTTTTTTATGTCTGTTTCTGTGTCTGACGAATTACAATTATTTGCTCAAGAGATTCAAAGTTTTTTATCTCCAAATATCTTACAAAATTTTGCTAGAGATGTTGGTTTTGTACAACGAACCAGTAAGTGCCAAGCAAAAGATTTAGTAGCTTTATGTGTATGGATGAGCCAAAATGTAGCTATGACTTCTTTAACTCAGTTATCTAGCTGTTTAGAAGCATCAACAGCAGTACTCATCAGTCCTGAGGGACTGAATCAACGATTTAATAAGGCGGCCGTCCAATTTTTACAACACCTACTAGCCGAACTACTAAGCAAAAAATTGGCCGCATCTATGCCGATTTCTTCTCCATACACTTCTGTTTTCAAGCGTATTCGTATTTTAGATTCAACTACATTTCAACTCCCGGATGTATTTTCATCGGTTTATCCAGGTGCAGGAGGATGCAGCCATACAGCTGGGATAAAAATTCAACTTGAGTATGATTTGTTAAGTGGACAGTTCCTACATATTCATACAGGTCCAGGTAAACAACATGATCGCACTTACGGCTCTCTGTGTGCCCCAACTGTGACAGCGAATGATTTATGTATCCGAGATTTAGGTTATTTTCATTTAAAAGACCTTCAATATATACAAGATAAAAAGGCCTACTATATCTCTCGTATCAAGTCGAATACACGTATGTATCAAAAAATCCTAACCTTGATTATTTTCAAGATGGAAGAATTAAGAAGGGTACAGGGTATATACAGATAGATCTAGAGACATTAATGAACTCCCTTCAACCAGGACAAACATGTGAAATAGCTGATGCTTATGTAGGAATGATTGATAAAGCACCAGCTCGTGTAATTGTTCATCGATTAACAAAACAACAGCAACAAAAACGATTACAAGATCAAGCTGTAAGAGAAAAAAAGAAAGGAATGAAGTATTCTTCTCGTAGTAAACGGCTCAGTGGTATCAATGTATATATGACAAACACCCCTACAAATATTGTCCCAATGGGACAGGTACATGACTGGTATTCTTTGCGTTGGCAAATCGGCGTGTCCAGATAAGGACACATTATCTAGTTGGTGAAAGTCCAATCGGGAGAATAGACTCCACTCCCGTAGCCTGAGAGGCGCCATGAAGTGAGAGCGACATGGCGAAGCCCTCTGACATCACATGCAAAAGGCATGTGGGCAAATCTCCAGGTTGTAACGTACAGTGAACGTAGATGTAGCCTCGTTACACGCAATTCCGGTGGCTGAGACGGTCGATAACGTGCGAAAGCAATAAGAACTGACCGAAACGAGTCTGGAACGGCAGTTCTCACCGGCGACATGGAGAGAAAGATAATGTGGAAACTGGAGAAGCCCTCGACACCCGATGAAGAAATCTCATCGAGGAGACCGCCTCTATAACCGCGATCGGGAAGTGAGAACGGTAGGTGTCAGGGTGGCGGAACGGATCGTAGTACCAGAGATCTGCGTGCAGCAAAACGCGCGGGGAGGAAAGGATCCGAACCTGTAAACATTTCGTATGACTAAAGGAGGCAAGGGTGCCATGACAAAAACACCCATCACTTTGCAGGAACTAAGGCAACGAATCTATCGAAAGGCGAAGTCTGAACCTATGCACCGGTTTTGGGGGCTATTTACCCACATTACCAAAATGACAACCCTTCACGAAGCATATCAACAGGCGAGGAAAAACAACGGTGCCCCAGGCACTGATGGAAAAAGTTTTGCTGATATAGAACTAGAAGGAGTTATCCCATTCTTAACGGGTATTCAAGAGGAATTGCAAGCTGGAATTTACCGACCACAAGCCAATCGAAAAGTAGAAATCCCAAAGGCAAACGGCAAAATGCGAACTCTGCAAATTCCGTGTATACGAGATCGTGTAGTACAAGGAGCGCTAAAACTTATATTAGAAGCAATTTTTGAAGCTGATTTCTGTCCAAACTCGTATGGGTTTCGGCCGAAACGCTCTCCACATCAGGCATTGGCAGAAGTACGACGCAGTATATTGCGCCGTATGACCATGATAATTGATGTTGATTTGTCACGCTACTTTGATACAATTCGACACAACATATTATTGGAGAAAATCGCGAAACGTGTCCAAGACCCACAGGTTATGCATCTTGTAAAACAGGTAATTAAGGTAACAGGTAAGATCGGTGTCCCGCAAGGGGGGCCATTTTCTCCACTAGCCGCAAACATTTACCTCAATGAAGTGGATTGGACATTTGATGCCATTCGACGCAAAACAGCTGAGGGCAATTACGAAGCTGTAAACTATCACCGTTTTGCCGACGATATAGTTATCGCTGTAAGCGGACACTCCAGTAAAAGTGGATGGGCTGAACTGGCATTACGACGACTGTGGGAACAGTTAAAGCCTTTGGGAGTTGAACTGAATTTGGAGAAGACTCAGATGGTCAATGTCCTAAAAGGAGAATCCTTCGGATTTTTAGGATTTGACCTGAGACGAATACCGAACCGATTCCGGGTTGGGAACTCTAGTCAAGCTTTCAGTGAAGTACGTGATTATACGGAGATGAAAATTCGCACACTGTTAACGAGAAGGAAACGACGACGAAAGCGTAGCATCGGATGGCAGAGATGGAGTAACGAATATCTCTATGGTGTACTGGGGCTTTACTGGGACTGGAAAATCCTTCCCCTAAAAAATGCAGAGAGTTTCCGCTGAAAGTGTCTGCCATTTGATAGGTCTCATAACCCTTTTGATGAAGTTTATGGGGTGAGCTGCTTGAGGGAAAACCTCACGAGCAGTTCTTATGGGGAGAGGCTGGAAACGGGTCACAACTGATACCGCGCCAGTCTTTTACCCGACAAATTTTATTTAAAACGTGGAAGTCATTCTTTCAAATTCATCATTGTAAAAAGATAAAACTAGAACGCTTGGAGTGCCATTTATATGGTCAATTGATTGCCATTCTACTCTGTTTTTCTATCATGTTTCAAATACGCCAATTGCTCCTCATAAAGAAAAAACGAGAGCTTAGTGAGTATAAAGCCATATATATGATTAAAGACTATTTTCTTCTTCTATTCCAAACTATACAAAAAAACACCCAAGAGCTATCAAAGGTGTTACTTCGCCTGTTCAATCTCCTACAGCAAAACGGGCGGAAATCTCATCGATATGAGAAAAAAACAGTCTTTAATATATTAGGTGTCGTTTACAACTGTACCCTGTTTGATAATCAAGCCGCTTAATTCAAAAAAGTGAAACCCGTTAGGGTTTATTTCGTATGCAAATCTTTCAATCACCTATACTTGCCCTTTAGGAAAAAGAAACAATCTCGTCTAAAATTGACTTTGCATAAGCTTAGCTTGATAGCGATGGGGTAGTACCAGCAAAACGCGGTAAACATACGTTAAGACAAATACTGTAAATAATCGTAACCAAAAACGAAGGTTTATGGCGAAAAGTTCCCTTAGCGTATGTGTTCCGCGTAATGTTGGCGGGACCCAATAGAGGAATGAACGTAGAAAAATATATTTATAGAAAATGTATTTTTACTAGATACACATAAAAAAGACAAGCATAAACTATATTATGTTTTGGTATAATCTCCTTATTTTTGAAAAAGGCTCAGATCTTAATAATGGATTTGAGCTTTCTTATTTTATAATCAAAGAGGTTTTTCTCCATTGCAAAGAGAAATTCGATAGGTATGGATATGTAGCCAAGCCAAACATACCAAAAACGAGAGACTAGTCTAAGTAGTACGACTTAGACTAGTTTCTCGTTTCACTTCACCTCAATTTTTAATACTTACACCCAAAAACAAGAAGAATTACATGAAAATACATACTAAAAGAGCGCTGTCAAGGAGCTCTTCGTAAGTGAATTGAAATTAGGTTGGTTTCTAAAGTAATAATTTTATTACTCTAGATTACAGCATATTTTTCAAATTAATAAAATGTGCAAGTGAAATTGAATGAAGCACATTTTAATGTTTTTTTATATCATCATCCCCTAATTATCATATATATATAATATATTTGAAATTAATTTTAAAGGAGGAGTATGTTATATGACACAATTGGAGGAACTAGAAAAAGATTTAAATCAAATGAATCTAGATTTAAAAGCTATTCAACATGATGTGAAAAATTTAGAAGCAAGAATAATAGTAACTGAAAGGGATGTTTTAACTATTAATAAACACTTAGATAAAATTAGTGCAAATACTACATGGATTTTACGATTGATCATAAGTGCATTGTTAACAGGAGTACTTGGTTTATTGATGAGAAACATGTTATAAGAAAATACAAATTCTAAACATATACGTTTCAAATTTACAATAAGATATTGCAAACTTGAAACGTATATGTTGCATCAACTATGTAGCATATATCGAGTGTAATGTTTATAAATGTTTTTTTAATTATTCAGTGAAGAAGGAGCATTGTTTACAGTATTTGACTTGACCAACTGTACTACACCCCAAACCCTCTTGGCATTGAACAAACGATTGTTTGTTCCTGCCAACCGGCGAGGGAGCCCCTCAAGGGGTAACACCCCACATCCATCAACTTAAGCATTTAGGCTATTCTTAAAGTTAAAAACAAGTTAATATTCTCTTATATTAATGAGAAGGGATGACGTACTTTTTGAATATGCATCAAAGACAAGAATTGTCTTTATTTGCTGAAGAGTCATATCGATATATGTTTTTCGTTATAAGTAATCAATTAGCTACAGAAGTAGGCATCTGGAAATAATTCCAAAAATATTCAAAATAATGTATAATTAAGATATTTAAATGCTATTAAAAGGAGATGAGTTTTTGGAATTAGATAAATCAAGAGATAATATAGCTATAAGAGGTAAACGGGGATTACATTTTATTCTTGCTTCAATAATTATTTGGAGTTCTATCTTAATAGTATGGCTACTTCCGATAAAAGAGATATTAACAAAGAATTTATTAACATTTTGTTTTACTGCATCGCTTCTGCCAATTGCTTTTGTAATATCTAAATTAATTAAAGCAGAATTTTCAACTAAAGATAATCCGTTAAACACTTTAGGAATAATATTTTCTTGTAATCAACTTCTATATATTTTAATTGCAATGTGGATTTATCAAGCAGTTCCTGAAAAAATGGTTATGGTATTAGCCATAATATTTGGAGCACATTTATTACCTTTTGGGTGGCTATATAAATCTAAAGCATACTTTGTAATGGCTATAGTTGTTTCTTTAACATCTTTGATAGTAGGAATCATTTTTAGTCCGGTCATAGTGTCAATCGTTATGATATCTTTAGAAATTATATTCTCTATCTGGTTAATTTTTGAGATTAAGGCTTCAGGAAATAGAGTATAGCGTATCAGTTAGGTTCTATTCAATAAATATTGAGGTTGCTATTATACCATTATTTTATATTAAATATAGTTTTAAATTATTAAGAGTTCCTACTATTCTTAAAACAAAAAGCACGTTACTATTCTCTTATATTAATGAGAAAGGGTGACGTGCTTTTTATGAATATGAATCAAAAACAAGAATTATCTTTATTCGCCGAAGAGTTATATCGATATATGGGTTCTGTTGCAAAGTTTCAACAGCATAAACAGGTGTTGATGAATGGTGGAACCATTTAGGCAGTGATTAATAATTTGTGTAATTCATTATACGCTGAAAAACCGAAGTCTGAGCCAAGGCTTCGGTTTCTTTTATATAGAGCATGAATGGTTTCGATTCCTTTTATCGTACGTGAAGCATGCCGAAGGTTTTGAAATCCTGCGGATTTGGCAAAACGCCTCTTGACATGCCTATGATCTTGTTCGATGAGATTGTTCAAATGTTTGATTGTACAATGCGTTGTATTTGAATAAAAACCTTGTTTTCTTAATTTCTTAAATGCGCAAAGTAATGCCGGCGCTTTGTCTGTTGTTAGAGCCGTTGGTTCGCCAAATGTTTTCACTAATCTTTTCATAAAGCTATAAGCAGTCTGATAATCACGTTTTTTACGAAGTTGAATATCCAATGTATGCCCGTCTTTATCTATTGCACGATATAAATAACACCATTTTCCTTTGACTTTTATATAGGTTTCATCTAGCTTCCAAGATAATTGGACGTTTTTATTTTTTTCTTCCAAATTTGATAGATAAGGTTTCCATATTCATGAACCCAGCGCATGATAGTTGTTGGGTGAACTGAGGTTCCACGTTCTTTTAAAATTTCAGAGACATCACGATAACTTAAAGAAAAACGACAGTAGTAGCCGACGGCTACCAAAATAATATCTTTCTTGAACTGTTTTCCTTTAAAATATCGCATTTGTGTTTCTCCTTACTCTTTTTTGTAAAGTGTAGTCTCATTTAGAAAACTTTGCAACAGAACCCCTTTTGGTATATTTTTCAACGGAACTCGAAAAGTACCATAAACGGTCGTTTATGGCACTTTTTTCACCAATTGGACAGGTTTGTAGTGCACAATACAAAGGTGTGAGTAGAAGATTGCGTTTTTTACTCATGTTTCCTTATATGTTGAATAATAAACTTAACATATTAATAAATTGAAGGGAGTAAATATGATGAATACATTAGTATCTGCAAAAAATGTGACAAAGATTTACAACAAAAATCAATTACCTGGACTTAATAAAGTATCTTTTGACATTGAATCGGGTGAATTTGTTGGGATTATGGGGGCGTCCGGATCTGGGAAGACAACTTTATTAAATATCCTATCAACCATTGATACGCCTACAGATGGAGATGTTTTGATAAATGGTGTCAATATTAAAACACTTAATGATAATAAATCTGCGGATTTTAGGAAGGATCATTTAGGCTTTATTTTTCAAGAGTATTTTTTACTCGATAGTTTAACAGTGCAGGAAAATATTGCTGTGCCACTTACTCTGTTACACAAATCCCCAAGAGAAATTGAATCGTCTATAAATAGTTTAGCAAGGCGTTTCGGGATATTCGAACAATTATCAAAGTACCCTAGTCAACTATCTGGAGGGCAAAAACAAAGGGTCGCGGCAGCAAGAGCGATTGCGAAACAGCCAAGTATTTTATTTGCAGATGAACCTACAGGCGCGTTAGATTCAAACTCTGCAACAGAGCTACTTCAAAAATTAAGAGAGGTAAATGAGGAACTTCATACAACAATTTTAATGGTAACTCATGACGCTTATGCAGCAAGTTTTTCAAGCAGAATCCTAATATTTAAAGATGGGAGTATTATAAAAGAATTAAGAAACAATGGACAGGGTCGAAAAGAATTTTTTGAAGAGATATTAAAGGAAATCTCTAAAGTTGATGAAAAACGATATAACTAAGTGTATGAAAGGAAGACATGAGCGTGGGATTATTAACAATAGCAAAAAAGAATCTGAAGAATAACTTTTCCTTCTATTCGTTCTATTTTGTTTCAGTAGCTTTTGTGCTGATGGTGTTTTTCTCCTTTATTTCTTTTTCCATGAACGATATTATCATGGAAAAGATTTCGTCTGATGGTAGAGTAGAAACAATGTCGAGAACGGTGGCAGTCTATGTTATGACATTTGTATTATTTTATATGTCATATTCCAATAATTTCTTTATGAAAAAAAGAATGAAAGAACTTGGAATTTATTCGCTCTTGGGGTATCGAAAGTCAACCATGGTAAAGCTATTAACCTTTGAAAATATTGTTATTTGTTTTGCTGCTCTAATTGTAGGAATCACTTTTGGTGCTATTGCTCATAAAGGAATTGTCGAAGCGATAGTCAGAGTACTAAAATTACAAATTGATACTTCTGAAGTGCCAATTATTAATCCTAATGCGGTACTATTCACTTTTGTTTTTATATTTGCTGTTTTGACTGTTTTATTTTTATCAAACTGGATAATTCTTCGGAAAAGTTCCTTATTGACTTTGGTACGTATGGAAAAAAAGGAAGAAAAAAAAGTAAAAATCAATACAGCTTTCTCGTTACTGGGATTATTCTTGATTTTAATTGGGTATTTCTTAGCTATTGATATTACAAGAGGAACTAAATCATTTTGGAAAACGATAGGGTTTTCACCAATCGCACTTTTAACAATGTTAAGTGTAATACTAGGAACAATTTTCTTTATTCATTCTTTTTTACCATATGCCATTCAAAAATTGAAGAAAAAGAAAAATTGGTTTTATAAGGAATCGAATATTATTATCATTCCAAACTTTATATTTAAAATCCGTTCGAAAGCAAAAACTTTAATTTTGTTAACTTTATTAGCTGCAGGAACTTTGGCTATATTTTGTTCCACTATACTGACTCTCTACTACCCTGTTGCTGCTACAGAACGTATCATACCGTCAGCTATTGAGTTTCCGGTGGAGGATAAGCAATTAGCTACTAAAGCAATTAAAATCGCGCAAGATACAGTCGGCAAAGAAAATATGAAGTATAAAGAAACGACTATTATCCACGCAACATCCTCTTCTGACAATTTGCCTAAAGAATATAGTGCAAAAAAAGAACATGGATTTGATCTTATATCCGAGTCGGATTACAAGGAATTAATAAATATTCAGGATAAAAATGTAGAGTTTAAGAATTTAGCTAAAAATGAAGGTATCTTAGTAAAATATCGACCTGAAAAAGAAAAGTTAGATAAAGGGAAAATATATACTCTGAACTTAACACCTACAAATAACGTGGATATAAAAGTAAAAGAGACTACATTACTTAATCCAATCGGATTTGCAAATAGTGTAGGAACTCTTATTATTTCGGACCAACTTTACAAAGAAATAAGAATCTTAGGGCTTACAGGAAAGACTATGATGAGCTTTAATGGAGCAGATATGAGAGATAACAAGGAAGTTTATGAAAACTTAGCTCCACTATTTAAAAATAATATTTATTTTACAAGTAGTTACCAAAAAGTAGACTATATTATTCAACAAAATAGCTCAACATTCTTGCTCATTAGTTTTGTTACTATCATCTTCTTTATTGCAACAGGTAGCATTCTCTATTTCCATAACCTTTCAAGTATGATGTCGAATAAAGATGAGTTTACAATTCTAAAAAGAATGGGGTATAACAGGAAAAATATAAAAAGAATAATAAGTAAAGAAGTCTTTACGTTATTTAGCATCCCCTACGTATTAGGGTTAACGCATAGTATTTTTGCACTGCTGGCCTACAAAACTGCTTTAATGGACGATTTATTAGGAAAAAGCAGTGCCTTTATATTACCTATTCTTGTTGCGGTAATTATTTTCACCCTGGTGTATATCATTTATTATTTGTTAACAAAACGAGCATGCTATAAAATAATATTTAACGATAAAAAGTAAAAATTTGTAGATAAAGCTGATGATAGTAGGCAAACATCAGCTTTATCTGTATTTAACCTAGTAAAGGCAAGTGAGTTTATGAAAAAGTATTATGAACAAAAACAAATCTTTATTTTAATTAATCAACTATGTATGATTATTTTTTTATGTTATGAATTTTTGCAGAGTAATATTGTAGGAACAGCAAAGTTACTTCCACTAACGCTTATAACGATAATGCTCATCTACGGAGCATACATCAGTTTTGTAAACGTAAAAGAAAATAACACGCTATCACAATTTTCTAATTTGCTACTCTTTACTTCATGGCAGTTTTTGCTAACGCTTAATGGGAGTGAAATTTTTTATACACTAAGTATGCTACTCAGTGTAGTGGTTCTATATATGACAGTACAATTTTTGCTCCTGTTCTTTTTCCAAGATTCTAACTTTACTTATAAAAAAGAAACAGATTGGATTCTACAGATTACATGTGTATTAACATTAATTGTGAACTTTATAAACGATAAAATATTTGCCATTTTATTTTCATGTCAATGGATTTTTAGTTTTAGTTGTATTATTTTTCTGTTCTTGAAGCATCGAAAACGAATTAAATTTGTCTTCAAAAGCGAAAAGAAGCATTTGCTTAGATCTGTTACTATTCTTATTTTTCCCTTTAGTGTATATGCTATGGTGTTTGCAGAGAGTCCCGAATATTTAAGTAATTTAGGATGGTATATAGTGATCCTGTTACCATTATTTAGTATTCATGCAATAGCTTTTAAAAACCATATATCTATGAGGCAATATTTTCTCTTAAAAGAAGATAAAATGGGCTTAATATTTTTATGTTTTCTTGTTTTTATTAGTTCGCTTGGGGTGTTGTTTAGATTTAATATGATTACTTATTTCATCATTATACATACAATTTTTTGGTTTATTCAGCTTTATTTCATATTATTATTTCAAGACACAAAAAATACTATCTTAAATTCAGATACAGAAGAACTAAAAACCTTGCCAGAGAGCTCTTACGTTCATAACCTCGTACAGATAACTAAAGAGGAAAAATTAAAAAGTAGTTTTTCTGATTATTTACATGATGAAATATTACAAGATATATTAGCTGTTAAAAATATGATGAATAAATCTAACAAAGAAGAGATCCATGAAATGATAGTAGAAACGCTGGGAAACTTAAATCAGTCAATACGTGTACAAATGCAAGAGTACCATCCAACCCTATTAAAAACACTCACATTAAAAGAAAATTATAGCAATTTGCTTGAGATGATACAGCAAAAATATGGAATGAAAAATATTGATATATCTTTTAAGTGTAATGAAAATTTATTTTTAGTTGAACCCTATCATCTTGTTATATACCGAATTTTAAAAGAATTGGTAACGAATGCATTCAAACATTCGGAATGTTCAAAGCTAGTTTTGAGTTTGACACAAGAAAATGGTGAAATAGAACTTATAGTAAAAGATAATGGTAAAGGCCTGATGGCTACCGAAACAGGCGCTCTTAATGGCCATAGAGGATTGAATTCGATTAAAGAACAGCTATTTTTATTAAACGGTAAAATGACAATTTCAGAGTGCAATCCTTCTGGCTTATGTGTTGCTATTCTTATTCCCATGAGAGGAGATGATTCCTATCAATATTTTATTAATAGATGACCATGCTTTGTTTGCAAAAAGTTTGGAGATAGCCTTAGAAGATTATCCTGAAATAGACCATTTTTACTCATTACACTTATTACAAAATATTGAAAATGTCATTGCAATCATCAATGAGTTTAAGCCAGACATTACCTTAATAGATATTAACTTAAGTAACATCAGTAGTGAAGATGGTTTAGGAATAGCAAAAAATATTTTAGATAGTAAATGTGACACGAAAATAGTCATATTAACAGGCTATGATTTGCCTGTTTATCGGTATGAAGCTCAAAAAATCGGTGTAAGTGGTTTTATTAATAAAAACATTATGCCAGATAAGTTATTGCAAATTTTAATTGAGATTAATGAGGGTACTTGCTATTTTCCAATGTCCACGGACTATGTTGAGGAATTGACCCATAGTGAAAAACAAATCTTACAATTACTATGTGATGGATATAAGCGTAAAGAAATTGCATCTATGTTATATGCTAGTGAACGCACAATTTCAAACCATATTCAACACATATTTGATAAGTTGGATGTTTCATCCTCGTTAGAAGCTGTAACCAAAGGAATAAAATCAGGTTATATTCAGCCTAATTATTAAAAATAGTTAATTAAACTAATAGCTTTAAGAAAAAGAAAAACGGAGCGTGACAGTCACAAAGATACAAGTCACGCTCTCGTTGCTTTATAGATTGATGTTCTTCTAAGCGTACAAAATTCGCGTTTTGCGGTCGGTACCCCTAGTAGCAAAGATGACACTGGGATTTCCATTACAAGAAATGTAGCGGAGATAGACCAGCAGAAAGGAAGTGAAACAAAACAAAATAAAACTGAACGGGATAGTTATGAGGCAGCGTCCGTACCTATAAAAAAGAAGAAGATACGGGTAAACTGAAGAATCCAGAATTGGTCAATCAGGTGATGAAGCCAGTATCTGGGGAGAGTAAGAAACAAAATGCAAATAGGATCATCAAAGCTACGATACTGGAACATATCGACGGCGATACGCTTCGCGTGAAGTTAGCGAACGGTAAAGTAGAAGTTGTGAGATTTTTATGTATTGATACACCTGAAGTACATCATCCAAGACTAGGGCTCCAACCATTCGGATTAGAAGGAGCAGCATTTACCGCAAAGTATGCACCAGTGGGAAAAGAAGTAGAGTTAGAAATGGATGTAGGGGAACGTGATAAGTTTACAAGATTAGTGGTCTACGTGTGGGTCGAGGGACAACTCTTAAATCGAATGCTTGTGGAAAGGGGATTGGCACGTGTTGCCTATATTTATCAGCCTAATAAGAAGTATGTAGATTATTTGGGGAAGACGCAAAAGAAAGCGCAAAAAGATAAACGTGGCATTTGGAGTGTGGAGGATCATGCAACATCAAAAGGGTATGATGCGTCTAAAATAAAAGAAAAGTAGAACAGAAGTTGAAAATACGACAAACAAATTAGGTATGCATTTGAAAGAAAATGGCTCACCCGATTATGTAATCGGAGAAGTATCAAAAATAGGAACGATGGAAGATGAGGGAGACGGTGCTAATCAATATGTCGTAGTGGAGTATCCATCGGTAAATGGGGAGAAAGATATTATTGACGTGTTCCTAACAAAGGGATAAGTATTTAAAACTGGTGAGAAAGTCAAAATTGATATGAAGTATGTAGGCTGGGGCGGCATTTCGATTGACTACAACACAGTTGATCATATCGAAAAAGTGCATGAGGTAAACAATAGCACTCAGAATAATGATGATGTGTGGATTTGGTCTTAATAAGATTAGTAATATCCAGAATCAGAATCAAAACAGTGAGACGTTCTTATGTTGTAAAAGCTATACTGTAGTGAATATGGAGCATAAAATTCATTTCAATATAAGAAAGGAGAGGAGTCTATTCTATGACTCCTCTCCTTTGCTTTATTCACACTTTATGACCTTTTTTAAGCACGAATAGCCCTTAAAATCGACACTTTGTTCGTAGTAAACAGTACATAATTTTGTTTTACCGTTTTGATAAAAATACGGTCTGTTGTCCCATATGCTGCTCCAATACGGATTGCACTAGGATCTTCAACGCCAGCATAGGTAGCATCTTCAGTAACCTCAATCACATCGCGTAAAGGGATTGTAACCTTCGCCAATTGCCATTTAATTATTAATTCTTCTTCTGTTTTTTTTACATCAATACCTAGCATTATACCAAGACCTTTCTATAATAGAATGCTACACTTCTGATTTTATTATACAAATTTTTAGATTATTTATCTATATGTACGACTAGAATTGGTTTCTACGTGTTCGTATCTAAAGCCTTTCCAACGTATAGAAGGATATGCTGTCTTTCTGTTATAAAATATGTTAAGAACAAAAGTTCACATCAAGTTAATATGAATTTGATATGGTTGCAGTATGATGAATGAGAAACATTTAGAGTGGCAGGAAGGAAATGAATTATGAGACTTAAATTAGTAGGAATCTTCACTTGTATGATTGTGGTGTTAGGTATTTTTATTCTTTACACCAACATATCTATTGGTAAAGGACCAAATAGGACAAACTATGAAAATCGTGAAAACTCCATGAATAAAGAGAAAGAAAGTTCTTTTGCTAGTATATAGGCTGTAGTGAATAAGGAATATGGATTGCCTGAAAACTATAAGCCAAATGATTTAGTTGTCCCAAATGTACCTAATTTCTCTATTAAGTGAGTGCAATAATTTTTATAAATTACTATTTTTAAATAATATAGAGAAATGGTTTTTGAGTTGTCAGAGCTCTATCAGAAAGCAAGCCTGTTCCAGCAGACTTGCTTTTTTTGCTATTTATTGAGTATGCAAAAAATGCCAACGTTCCAGTTAGTTATCCTGAAGGGAGCGCGACCTATTGGAGTTAGTTATAGCGCTTTTTACGTTGTTTATAATTATCTAGGCAATTATCAAGCCATTTGCTAAAAATAGAAGGCACAAGAATAACCACGAGTTGAAAAACAAAATTGGTTAAAAAATTGGTCAAAGTTTATCCACGTTTCTAAGTCCAATGAATAGACTGAAGGGATCTAATAATGTGATAGAAAAGACTGCTTGTTTTGTATCATTAGTATTTATCACTTGTTTAACACCTTTATGGATTATCATTCTAACATTTGATATTGCTTAGTTGGAGGGGGAAGCTTCATGAATGAATACAAAGCAAAACAACAGAAGCATAGGAAGATGCAACTCGTTATCCATCATATAAAGGAACTCGAACATCATTCAACACTCGTATTAGATATAGATAATCTAGAAACAATCTGTGTGGATTACCACAATAGAAAACAAGGAAGCACATTCAAAAAGAAAAATTATTTACTTACTTATATTTGGTTTACATAAGATATATTATAGATATTTGAAAAAAGGAGTAAAATCCGTCTCAAAATGAAAAGAATTCTTATCTTATTGAGACGGAAGGGGAAATTGCGAAGTTATATTTTAAAATCTGTATTAGAATTAAAAATCACTGTATGTTCACATAAACAAAGTACAATAAAGAATACTTTTTACAGTACTATAGGAAACATTCTCTTTCAAAATAAAAACAATTAAGTTTTGGGTAAAGCACAACCTATTTAGTCTTAAGTGGTTAAAGTTACCCGTATTGCATTGAAATTTTTTTAACATGTATTTATATGCTAGCTATACCCTATAAGCAACCATTTGACACAAGGGGCCAGCTGACTAACATCAGTGGGATTCTTGTTACCAAAGGCGAAGTCCATTTCTGGTATCGCTGACGTGCAAGATTGCGGTGTGCCATCACCACTCCCACAACAGACCATATAGGTTCGTGGAATTTCCCGTATCGTAAATTCTGTAATCAATATTAAAATGTATAGGTGAATGTATCTGTAACTAAAAGATATTCATACGGATGAAAGGTGCATGATGCATTTTGTTGGATGAACATAAAAGAATTATAAAAAAGGGGGAAAATAAACACCTTATAACTTCGCGCGAAATCCCGATTTTACGAACAATAATAAAGTTAAATAAAACTCTAATACAGTATTTAGGAGGTTTGAGCTCAATTGCATTAATCTTAGTGTATTGATATGTGCCCAGACAATTCATACTTTATATAGAAATTATTAAATGCTGAGTTACTCATTAATAATTTTTATAGTAAATTACATTTTAATTTATAAAATTTTTTCTTATGTTGATCTAATTAACTCCTCATAATCATGATTAAAATAATCAATTCATATTTGATAACAACTTTTAAACTGTTTCCACATATTGATTTTAGTGTGAAAAATCCTTTATTTTATCTATATTCACATATGATTTTTCTACTAGTATTATAATGTAATTTTAATTTATCATTTGGTTATCTATCATTTTCAATAGAATGATTACACTATCCCTATTCAATTTCAGGTATATCCTAGAAACTATAATTTAATTATGTAAACAAGTATGTGTAAAAATTGAATTTTACGCGAACTTGTGTTCGTGTATTTTTTCTGTTATAGTATATATGAGGTGATTTTTATGGATTACAGCAAGCAACGTCAAAAATCCGTACATCGTAAGAAATTATACGAAAATCTAAATGAAATGCCCTTTTACATAGAAGAATTTGTGGAGTACAAAGAATTGCATGATGCCTCTCCCTCCACCCTACTGAATTATGTATATGATTTTAGAGTCTTCTTTAATTGGTTATTATCTGAACAAATTATTGAATTGAAACCCATTAAAGACATATCCTTCTCTGATTTGGAAAATTTAAAGAAAAAAGATGTTGAAAATTTTATGAGATTTTTAAAACTACAACAAAACATGCAGAATTCCTCTGTTAACAGAAAAATTTCAGCCTTAAAATCATTATTTAAGTATCTTACCTCCCTATCAGAGAATGAAGATGGAGAATGTTATTTTTATAGAAATGTAATGGCTAAGATTGAAATACATAAAGATAAAGAAACATTAAATGCACGTGCAAAACGTATGAGGTCTAAAATATTTCATAATGATGACGATCAAGAATTTTTGGATTACGTAAAGTATGAACATGAAAAATCTTTAACAAAACATCAATTGTTCTATTTTTTAAGAGACAAAAATCGTGATGTAGCTATCCTTTCTCTTTTTCTTGGAAGTGGTGTTCGTGTAAGTGAATTGGCCGCCCTTCGTATGGAAGATATAAATATAAAAGAAAGATTAATCGATGTAATACGAAAAGGAAATAAAGAAGATTCAGTATGGATTACCCCCATTGCATTGAATGACCTTGAAAAATATATGGAAATTAGAGATAACAAATATGTTCCAGGAAAAGAATTGAAAAATGTATTTTTATCCAAGTATAAACATACTGCACAGCCTCTTTCAGTTAGAGCTATCCAAGATATAGTAGAAAAATATACAAAGGCATATGGGAAAAGAATGTCTCCTCATAAATTAAGACATACATTAGCAAATAAATTATATATGGAAGAAAAAGATTCGTTACAAGTGATGCAGCAACTTGGGCATACCAGTCAAGATACAGCTTTGTTATACACCCAACTTGGAGAAACAACTATTAAAGATAGTTTAGGAAGAATAGGAAAAAATAAAGAATAGGAGTTTAGCAATTTTACATTGCGAACTCTTATTCTTCCTAGTTAAGTATATATTAATAAAAAATTAATTTTATTATATAAAAAATACATAATTTAAATCTATAGATTCCTACAATAATTGTAATTTATCAAACACTTGGATGATGGGTAGTCTCTTTTTCTTTCACTTTAGCAGGTAATTCATCTTTTTTTACTTCTTCCCAAAATTCTATCGGGGCGGAATAGTTAAAAAGCTTATTCTTATATGTTTTATTTAACCTTGAAGATATTATGCATCAGATAAAATCTGGAGATACCTTTAAAATCCGGAATGCCTATGTTAGACAATAACAATTATATTCATTAGTCTTTATATAATTATTAATTTCGATTCGAATTCACACATGTAGGAAATAACAAACTTACGCTTGTTATTTTGCCGATTTCCCGAAAATGAGAAATTAGAAAAAATGTAATAAATCTATTTACATATAGTAATGAATTTTTTGGAGAAACCGATTAGGTATGGACTTAAAATGAAATTCGATTAAAACCATATGTTTTATATTTAATATATGGTTTTAATGTAGAAAAATATGAAAAACCCTATTCCTATCATTGCTTTAAGATAAAAAAATTTAAATTTTTAGTTTAGCTTTTTTATTTATATCTTACTAATCAATTTATTACCTTTACTAAGGGTTCAAAATACACAAACCAAATATACTATCAGATTAACCATTTTAATACACTAATTTTCCATCTCTGAGAGTTAAAATACGATCACATAAACCTAACATACTTTCATCATGTGTTATCATAATTGCAGCTTTTTCATTTTCTTTTACTGTTTGTTTAATCATCTCAACAACTTTCCGTCCACGTATTGAATCAAGGCTTGCTGTTGGTTCATCTGCTAATATTAAATCTGGATTATTCATAAAAGCACGTGCTATAGCTACTCTTTGTCGTTCCCCACCAGATAATTGATGTGGGTAATGCTGTTTTCTTTTAGAAAGTCCAAATATTGATATTAAATGATTCGCTCGGATCTCAGATTCATTTTTGTCTTCTTTCTTTAATTTAGCAATGTAGAGTAATTGTTCTTTTACATTTAAATATGGTACTAAATTCGCAAATTGAAAAACAAATCCTATCTTATTTAATCGTATATCTGTCATTTCTTTTTCTGATAGATGGGTAATGTTTTTCTCGCGAATATAAATATTACCTTCCGATGGTGATAATAGCGCCCCTGCTATTGATAATAGTGTACTTTTTCCAGATCCAGATGGTCCAACAACGCCTATAAATTCTCCAACCTTTACATCAAGTGTAATTGGATGTAGAGCGGTCACTTCTGTACTTCCTTCTTTATATACTTTCTTTATTTTATCTAATTTTAGTAACGTAGTCATTACATACCACCTCCAATTGCTTCTAATGCATCAATCTTTAATACTTGATATAAAGAAATGAGTGTCCCAAGAATACTTATTACAACAAAAATCCCTGCATATTGAGCAATCATTGTCGCTGTTAAGAAAAACGGCATATTTTCTGGTAATATACCTTGTAAAATTGTTACAAGTAAACTACTTATAGCTATTGCGCCAACCGACAAGAATACTGCTTGAATAAGTAAACTACCCGCTAAATATGAATTTCTTGTTCCAATTGCCTTTAATACTCCTATCTGCTGTGTTTTTTGTAAAGTAATTACATAGTAAAATACACCAATTAAAAGCGATGCAATTATAAGTAAGAATGCGATAATCATTGTTAATGTATTTTGTTGCTCCTTATGACCAGGAACACTTAGGAGAACCTTTTCTTTATCTACTACGTGTGCATCCTTTACGTCCTTATCAGTACGTAGTGCAATTGCATTATAATCTTTTAGATTTGGCTGAGCAATTTCTCTTAATACATCTTGATTCATATACACAACAGGCATGTGACTGAATTTTTCTCCATTTACTAGACCAACGATTTTAAACTCTTTTTTAGAAACTGGATCAATAATTGTATCTCCAATATCAATTCCTTTTGCTTTAATTGATTCATCGACAACTATTTCATTTTGCGCTGTTCCTATTGTAGCTCCTTTTACTATTTTTGGTTCTAAGAATGTATTGCGTTCACTTGAAAAGATTGCAATATCGACTTTTTTTGAGCTACCCTTTTTTTCATATGTTGATACTTTTATATGAAATGGGACAGCATCCTTCGCTCCTACTTGTTTTACTACTTCATCCGCAAGGTCTTTCTTAATTTGCGAACGTAGTAATGAAATTTCTTCATCATTATCATCTGCTAATACAAATTTTTTAGCATCCATATTTTGGATGGAAGAGACCGTATTATATTCTAGACCTTTTGCTAGCCCAGAAATCACAAGAACTAGAAATGATAATAACACCATTATTAGTCCTATTAATCCATATCTCAATTTGGATTGTTTTAATTCACGTAGAGCTAAAAACATTCTAACTTACCTCCTGATTAATTCCAATTATTATTATATATATTCACTATAGAAATGTTGCTTATTAAGTATATTAAGTCTTTATCCTCTCACTTCTTGTATCTACCATGGATAAATAATAAACAAAAAATACATAGTGAATGTAATATGCCATTATTAATTTTGTACCTGTTTATACAGTTAGAATTCACCTACTTCTTTGAACATTAATAATATAATTTGTAAACTACTCCTTTTTAGTATAAATACATTTCACATTATTAAAATTACATATAATTAAAAAGTCACACACCTATATTATTGTTTCCTAAAAAGTTGCACAAGTAATATAGTAGTTTTGAAACAAATTGTTCACATTTTAAAGTAAAGTTAGTAATCTTATATAAAAATGTATTCAATGAAGAAAATAATAAATAATGTGAGACTGAAAGTTACTCACCATATGCAATGGAATTGCAGAAGGGGTATCGCCATATCACTATCAAGCTAAGCTCATACATCGTCAATTATAGTACAGGTTGTTTTTTCTAAGGGTTAAGTGTAGAGAATGTGAAATAAACCCTATCGGATTTCATCTTTAGGTGTAAGGTGAAATACTTAATACAAATATTAAGACTAAGCTTAACAAAGCACCCCAGTGGATTTGCTAGGTTGTTTTTATGATTATCCAATTAAAAAAGCAAAGCGAAAATCATGTATGAAACATTTATTTCTATACAAATAGAAATAAATACTATTACAAAAAACGTAGGGTATTTAAATTTCTACCTTTTTATTTACTTATTTATTTCTATTAAAGATCTTTCATCTTCATGATAGTATTCAATAATATATCCTACAGCTGAAGGAAATATCCGTGTATCAAAACTTACTGTTGTAAACTAGTTTTGATAATTGGCAATGATGTTTCGTTCTAAATAATGTAAACTGGTTTAGAGTATAAATTCCACCTATTATACAGATACCGTTCTATTTCATTAATATTATATATATCAGTATAACCCTGGGATATATTTCAATCGATCTTATCCCCAAAATGTAATTGGAAAACCATTTTTTAAGCTATTTAATATTTTTTCTCTTTTCGTTCTTTTAAATTTTTACATTTATGCCTAATGCCCCAATACTTTCTTCTAACAATGTTGCCATCTTATTTATCACCTACTCGTTTAAATGCTTTAATAATGATTTAAATAAATTTTCATCGCCTTTCATTGAAACAACATATTTTTTAGCGTTACTAAAACCATGTTCTAATCCAATAATAATTGAGGCAAACGTGTTCACTGATATAATCGATACTGTCAATAAAAATATGGTGCCTTCTTTTCTATTTCGAGGTAATCTTATTTCTTTATACATGTTCGTTATCTACATTTAAAATATTTCAGATGGTAGACGTATCATGCGATATATATTTTTGGTCAATAAGTAAGATCAATATCTCCACAAACTGATTTGAAAAATTCTATCACATTTTCCAAATATGTCTCAAGAAGTCTTTGATTTATTTAAAACACATGATTTTGGATAGCATTTCGAAAATGTAGATTTGCAATAATAAGCATTTTGACACAAGTTTTATGAGATATTATTAAATTCTCATTTAATGGTAATTTAATTTTGTACCAATAGATTTTACTCTATTGAAATTGTGAAGATGTCTACTTACATTAATAAAATAATATAGTTTAGGAACCTAGAGCCTGTCAAGTGTATATAGATAAATCAGTTGATTTTTATGAGGAGGAATTTTTCAATGTATCAAGATTTTCTTTATAGCAACTCAGTACCTATGTATAGACAGAGAATTACAATGCAACAAGCTCAAGAAATAGCCCTCCAAAGAGTACCTGGGAAAGTTATGCATGTGGATATGGATTTAGAAAATGGCGTTTTAGTTTATGAGGTATTCATTTTGACACCACAAGGTATGATATTTGAGGTAGAGATACTCGCAAAGAACGGTAAAATCTTAAAAATTGAACAAGAAAATGATAATGACATTGACTAAAATAAGCTATTCATGAATTAACAGGTGCTTTAATGAAACAAGATTAATTAAAAAGGTGATTTCCAGTCTTAAAAAGTCACCTTTTTTGTATATCTTCAAAGTTTTCAAGTATTGGTATGACCGGGCGATGAAAAAGCATTATAGATCCCTAGAAGCTTACAAAGCTTGTGGGATAAAGATTAAAAATGATGAAAAAATTATTAATTTCATTGAGAAAAACAAACAGTATATAAAAAAACGTCCTAATCAATTTCAACATGATGATTTTCATCTAGGAAATATTATCGTAAAAAATAAAAAATTTGCTGGTGTAATTGATTTTAATAATTTCGATTGGGGAGACCCAATTCATGACTTTGTAAAAGTAGCCTTATTGCAAAGAGAACTAAGTATTCCATTTTCAATCGGACAAATTGTAGGATATTTTGATGCAAATGTTCCAGAAGATTTTTGGATGCTTTATTCTATCTATGCCGGAATAGTAGAAGTTGTTTCTTTTTTTAAAAGCTACGTGTAGGGAATTTAAAGATTTGCATACGAAATAAACCCTAATGGGTTTCAATTTTTTGATTTAAGCCGCTTGATTATCAAACATGGTACAATTGTAAATGACACCTAATATATCAAAGACTGTTTTCTTCTCATATCGATGAGATTTTCTCCCGTTTTGCTGTAGGAGGTTGAACAGGCGAAGTAACACCTTTGATAACTCTTGGATGCCTTTTTGTATCGATTGGAAAAAAAGAAAAAAGTAATCTTTAATCATATATATGACCTTATATTCACTCAGTTCTCGTTTCTTTTTCATAAGAAGTAATTGCCACATTTGAAACATGGTAGAAGAACAGCGTAGAATGGCAATCAGTTGCCCATACAAATGGCATTCCAATCGTTCTCGTTTTATCTTTTTACAATGATGAATATGAAAGAATGATTTCCATGTTCTAAATAAAATCTCGATTTGCCAACGTAAAGAATACCCCTATAGATATTGATACCGCTAAGTCGTTTATTACGAGCAGAATACTTCATTCCTTTCTTTTTTTCTCTTACCGTTTGATCGTGTAATCGTTGCTGTTGTTTTGTTAATCGATGAACAATTACACGAGCTGGCACTTTATCAATCATTCTTACATAAGCGTCGGATATTTCATACGTTTGTCCTGGCTGAAGAGAGTTCATTAAAACCTCCATATCTATATGGATATACTTTGCACCCTTCTTAATTCTGCCATCTTGAAAATAATCAGGGTTTGGATTTTTTTGATAAATACGTGTATTCGATTTGATACGTGAGATATAATAAGCCTTTTTATCTTGTATATGTTGAGGATCTGTCAAATGAAAATAATTTAAATCTCGGATACATAAATCATTTGCTGTTACAATTGGGGCACACAGGGAACCGTAGGTTCAATCATGTTTTTTACCTGGGCCTGTATGAATATGAAGGAATTGTCCACTTAATAAATGATACTCAATCTGTATTGCTGCATCCTCCCGCACCAGGATAAATTGATGGAAATATATCCGGAAGTTGAAATGCAGTTGAATCTAAAATACGAATACGCTTGAAAACAGAAATATATGGTTAAAAAATTGGCATAGATGAGGTAAGTTTTTGGTTTAGTAGTTCAGCTAATAGGTGTTGTAAAAATTGAACAGCCGCTTTATTAAATCGTTGATTCAAGCCCTCAGGGCTGATGAGTACTTCTGTTGATGCTTCTAAACAGCTAGATGACTGAGTTAAAGAAGCTATGGCACCCATACACAGAAAGCGACTAACTCTTTTGTTTGGTATTTACTGGTTCGTTATACAAAGCCAACATCTCTAGCAAGATCCCGTAAGGCATTTGGAAATAGGGCACTTTGAATCTCTTGAGCAAATAGTTGTAATTCGTTAGACACAGAAACAGACATAAAAAACGCCATCCTTTCCTATGATTCTACAGAAAGAATAGCGTTTTTTTCATTTTAGGGGGTATTTCTTTTTATTAGCTTGATAGCGATGTGGCGCCCCCCTATAATGGAATAACTAAAATATGGTCTCAAACCAAAAATCAATTATTTCCTTCTCCAACGAGGTATGCTTCAGGAAAAACTTCTGAAATATCATAGCTTTATATAACATTGATTCAATTCTTTACAAGACTGATAGATAAGTTCAAAAAGGCGGTCTAGATCCTTTAATTCCACACAGGAAAATGCAATCCGAAGGTCTGTCTTGGCAAGGGAGATGGTACCCACTCCGTACTGATTGAGCAAGTGGATCCTTAGTGTTTCAGCATCAGAATGTTTTATGCGAAGGCATACGAAATATCCTGAGTTGAATGGATAAGGTTCAAATTCATCCGCATATTTCCCTTCAGCTAAGATCTCTTTGACTCGTCTGGCTCTGTCTTCCATTACTTTATTTCTCTCCTTGCGCTGTATTTCAAATTCAGGATGTAACAAGGCATCCAAAATGATTGTTTGGGAAAGGTGTGGGCTACATGAGATGGTACTTCGAATAGAACCCATCGTCTTTTTCTCCAACGCTTCTAAAACCAGAGGATCCTGAATTCCAAATGTGAGAAACCCAACACGAAAACCCCAAGCATACTCCTCTTTCGTTGCCCCATCAATTTTAATTGGGAGGACGTTCGGGTGTAATCCTACTAAACGAGCAAATATAGATTCCTTGATTGAATCTTCGTAATATAATCCAAAATAAGCATCATCCATAACAGCAACAATATTAACCCCAAGATCCGCTGCCTGCTTGATGGCATCAAGAATTCCTTCTGCCTCTTTCACCGTAGGAGTATACCCGGTAGGATTATTCGGAAAATTAAGCACAAGAATCGCTTTACTATTTTTGCAGGATAAAAGGGCCTTCAGCATACCCTCTAGATTAAATTTGTTTGTTTTCGTAAATAAAGGATAGGTCACGGTCCCACAGTCGTGGCGGATGTTGAAAAGTATATGATAGTTATCCCAATATTTATCTGGCAGTATAATCGAATCGCCTTTTTCCACAAACAGGTCGGATACGATACTCAAGCCATGGGTCAGCCCATTCGTCACAATCGGGGTACCAAATTCCTTTCCTTCAAGAGAAGGATTATCCTTTAGAAGCTTTTTTCTCCAAACCTCACGTAGCTCCTGTTTTCCCGCGGGTGGTGCATACGGATACAGGTCTTTCGGATTATATGAGGCAAGGTTTTTATGAATCACATCTATATACATGGGTTGTCCACCCTCTGAAGCCATCCCGATTGTTGCATTGAATCGGTCCGCTTTCCCCCTTGCCTCTCCAGCTTGGCTGACAATCCCTTTGGGGAAATACAAGGATTTTCCTAACATTGAAAACATTTCATATACTGGTTTATTCCGTTCTTCAATGACATGATTTAATTCTAAAGCCAATGGGTTTAGCATTTTTACACCTTCTTTATCTAATTGGATTTTCCAGATTCCAGTTCTCTTACATTTGGATTCCCCAGACGTGAATACATAAATCCTGGATCTTCCGTTGTGCTCCTACTTCTGCATGATCAAAAACCAATGTTGAAGTTATATAAACAGGGACACTCTATCTATAGTGTTTCCTTTACTTTAAGGGTAAATTAAAAATAAGTAAAATACATATTTACTATTTTAATAATAATATTTACTTATGATAAAATGTTAATTATATAAAGGAAGTATCTATGGGGGTAACACCAGCATTTCGTAAAAAAACCACGCTAAGAGCATGCAAGATTTTATACAGTTTTCCGGTTAATCCAGTAACAAAAGGAAACTTTAAAATCCATGCCAGGTTAGGGATGTATAAAAAAAGAAATAGAGTTATAAAAAAAGAAAAAGACAGATCCCTGTTCTTACAAGGAATCCACTTTTTTCTTGCTACCGATAATAGGACGTTATGTTAATTATATATGAATAGTGTATTCACTTAAAAAACATTACCTATCCCAAAATAAAGGAAATTTAATTATAAGAATAACTTGATGGAAAAACATGATACAATAAAAAGGTCTAAAAATTTTAAATTTAAAGACAACTAACGGTAAAAGGGGAAATTTTATGATTAAAACCGCTGTAAAACTTGTAGAATTAAATGCAGAAAACTGGTATGAATGTTGTGAATTAGAATTATCCGATGGACAAGCAGAATATATTGAACCAAATGCTATTTCAATAGCTCAATCAAAATTCGAACCAACTTTAAAACCTTATGCAATTTATTGCGAAGAAAAAGTGGTAGGATTTTTAATGTTTAATTCTGAAATGGAAGAACTTGATGGGTATTGGGTATATAGAATCATGATTGATAAGAAATTCCAAGGTAATGGTATAGGAAAAGCAGCAACTAACTTAATGATTGAAGAAATTGCTAAATTACCAAATGCAAAAAAAATAGTAGTGGGTTATCATCCAGAAAATAAAGGAGCCCATTATTTGTATTCAAGCTTAGGTTTTGTTGATAATGGTGACAGATTCGGTAAAGAAATGGCAGTTATCAAATATATAAATGACTAAGAAATCAATATAAAAAAAGAAAAACCCAGAGTCACATGTAGGGAAGGGTTTGCTTTTACTTCCGATAACGAAAATTATGTAAAGGAGCTGTCTAAATAGACAGCTCCTTTTATTCTTTGCTTAGCGTGGGTTTTTTCCAAAATACTGGTGGTACCCCTACTATATAATACAAAAATACTGTCATTGGATCCTCACAAAACAAAGCACACAATAGTAATGGTATATTATATAATGATAAATAAATCTTATGTAAGGTAACTGTATATATTCCTATAATAAAGTATACCCGTAGGAGGTAGTTATATGTTTGATAAAAACGAAATACTTCAGTCTAATGCATTGAATCCAAATTTAATTGACTCTACAATTCCACCACCTAACAGGAGGTTGTCTTTGTGATTACTGTGTTTTAACCTATACAAAATATTTTACAACAACTTATTGGGGAAACAGTGATTCTTGGTACTATTGCAGGCGCACCAAACGTTCCCCCACTTTTGTTTTTATTTACTATTACTTCCGTAAATGATTTTTTAGTTACAGTTACAGATGGGACCACATCCTTTGTAGTCAATATTTCTGATGTAACAGGGGTAGGTTTTTTACCGCCTGGACCACCTATAACATTACTTCCACCTGTAGATTTAGGTTGCGAATATGATTGTCGCGAACGACCAATTAGGGAATTGCTAGATACGCTTATTGGTTCTACTGCAGCAGATTTTAACGTGGAACAAACAGGTCTTGGTATGGTTCTATGTACTTTACCTATAAATCCAACTACAATCGTTAGGTTTGCTATTTCAACCTGCAAAATTACAGCTGTGAACATTCTCTAAAATTTAGAGATGTATAATAAAAAATTGTACCACATGTCCATCACGCTAATATTTTAAGAAATCCCTAAAACAAAAATTTCGCATTACTACAACAGTTATCCATGAATGTTTAGGTCATTTTTTGTTTCGAAAAACAATTAATTTCTTAAGTTTATAGGCATGTATGGTGACACCTTGTACAATAGACTGTGAGTCCACGTAAAGTAACGAAATGCATTGTTTAACTAAAAAACAAGAAAGAAAAAAACATCCAATTCTAAAATTCAAATTTAAAAATCGATGAAAAGTATGACTGAAGCAATTTATAAAGAACTTGAATATTTCTATGATTAAAGAAAAATATTTTTAATTGATATTGTTTTTTTAATCATTTTTTAATTCAAGTTGTTTTGTTAATAATGTTAAATTTTAAAATTTAGTTCCACTTAATATTTCAGAACTTACTAAAAAGGCTTAATTAACCCAAGAAAATACATTTCATTCAGTAAACTCTTTGATTATTACGGGAACATTATCCGAATAAGAAGATTGAATTGGAGGAAATAATGTAAAGGCTTGTTCACCCTCTATAAACCGATATATGATTTATGTAGTTGATAAAGGTAATGTAGATGAAGCAATCGAAGCTATGAAAATAAAGTTTATAATACCTAACAAAACCGCCATTAATATCTTGCAATTAATTTCTAATCCTTTAACGACTCAAATTACCTTATTTCACTCTCTTCGGTAAAGCTGAACCTGAATGTTCAATGGTTGGATGAACATGAACAGTAATTTCAGCATCACTAAAATAATTTTTACCGTGATCCCAATTCTTACTAATTTTTTTCCACTCTTTATAATTATGCCGCTTATACACTTCTCCTAATTCTAATACATCTATCTTATATTTTTTTTGAACAAGCTTAATTGATTTTTGGATGCGTTTCTCAATTTCCTCCGAAATATCCTCCTCTAAACGCTTTTCATTCAGAACCTTTTTATAATCACTAAAGTGCAACTCAGCCAATGTGCCTTTCAAAAATAAATGAATATTAAATTTTGGTTTTATAGTATTTTCAGTAACTACCTTTATTTTTCGGTGTAGCTTATGAATTTCATATGTAATAAGTTGATTCTTTTTACGTATAGTAAAAAAACCTTCAATTTTTCTACTTAGTATATAATTAATTCCCATTGTTTGTTCTCCGCTTAACATTCCAACATACTTGTTATCCTTCCCACGAAACAACGCAGCCCCTTCCATTTGTATCCCTTGTTTTGTTAGCCTTAAGATAGGTAATACAAAACTTCGTTTTGTGATTATCTTTTCCTCCACATCACTTATTCTTACTGCCTCAACCATTTGAGCATTTTTCGGAGAGTGTTTAGCTAGCATATCAATATACTGCGCCGGTAAATTTTCAGGTTTTGCACTTTGTTTCAAAATAGCTTCTGCATTTTTCTCAGAAACAAATAGACGGATATTTCTTCTCATTTCATGGTCGCGAATATATACATCTAGCGTATTTTGTAAAATATATGGATGCGAGAGTAATTCTTCAGAAAAAATGATTACTTTTATATGTGGAAAAAATAATGCACGACTAACCTTTTTAGCGATAATTCGTATCTGTTCAAATACGCTATCTGCTTTTGCACTCACATTAATATAATTATTACTATCTCCACCACCTTTTCCCCCTTGTTGCGTTGCCTGAGGGAGTACCACCTGATACGTCCCTTTCATAATTGGATCCGATTGCTTTTTCTTCACAATATCGTAAGCAGCACCTACTACAAACCCTCTTTCTTCTATTTCTGCTAATTCAGAGCAACCGCCGATAGATCCAGCCAAGAGCATAACTATTACAATTTTAGGAAGGTATTTCATTTTCAACATTCCCCCAATCTACTTTATATACAATAAAAACCAGTAAAGGCGTTAAAAAAATATAATATGGAACGTAATTGTAATGCTATATACGGGAAGTGAAAAAGTAGCAATTACAGGAACTGTAATAACGCTAACAAAAAACGTATTTACACTCCCTACATTCACCGCTGCTTCTCCAATTACAAGACCACCTACAATACTCTTTGTTTGCCTCATACGTTTTGGGAGTTTTACCCCAGCTTCTCATATTAACCTTCATTGTGAATGTCATCATTAATGTTTCGATATATGAGGGAAATGGAATCCCTTCTCTCGCTATCACAATAGAATAAGCTGCCCTTAATAGTACTGATACAAGTGCTACATACATGACAGATAATAGGGTAGCAATAATACCTAAACCCTTGTGTGAAATTTTCAATAATATTCCTATTCCCCAACCTTCATAATGACCTTCTACAGATTGAAAAATATCAACAAATACGAGTGGCACAATAAGCGCAAATGGTGATTCATCCACTAAAATAGCCGTTTTCCCACAATGTAAGATTGAAATCTCAACTTTGGATTACACAAACTACGGCGGATTAATATTTTGTTTAAATTAATATCCTCATTTAATCCAACTCTTAGTTCACATATTAAATTTTCTGTTGCTGAGGGTTTTAAACTTTTTTCTCCAAAGTTCTATCAGCAGTTTTAATATTATCAATTAATATTAATGTGTCTCCTGCTAAAATCTCATTTATACTACCCTAAAATTTTGTCTTCATACCGAATTCTGCGATAGAATTAAAACGATTCAATACTGTTTGAACAATAGTTACTTCTTTATATGTTTCTTTACATTGAAGGGTACTAACTAAATATTTTTAAACATTATCTTCTTTCTGTTAACCCATATAAAAAATAGCAGCACAACGTGTAAAACTAAAGGCAAGGGCAACCTCTATAAACGTTAAATCGTTTGGTAAGTCTAACCTTTCCTAATTTTCTTTATAAACTCAAATAAGTAACCCTCCAGCTTTAATAAAATTCCCACCTAACTTTTTTCAACAAGTATTGATTTAGATTCCGCTAGTAAGAGACAATATATACAAGAAAAGAGCCATCTCTCTTTAAGGATAGCTCTAACGTATAAATTTATTTACAAAATTGTTAAATTTCACAATCTCAAAAAATGGTTTTGGTACAAAAACTTTAAGGCAATTGCAAGTAATCTCTAAATCTTAGACATACTGATACTATTGCTCTAAAAAGGTGTGTGATTGATATGGAAAAGAAAAATTTGTTAAAATAGAATCACTATCAGTCTGATATAATTCTCTCAACTGGACGTTGGTTTCATCAATATGGTCCTGAATTGGACAAACGGATCCGACTTTACCTCAAACAAACGAATGACTCTTGGAGAGTCGATGAAATATATATCAAAGTAAAAAATCAATGGATGTACCTATATCGTGTTGTTGATCCGAAAGTAAACACAATCAATTTTTCCTTAAGCAAAATAAGAGATCATAAGACTGCAAAGCGTTTTTTAAAGAAAGTTTTGCGATTTTTTCACGTTTCAAATCCTCGTGTTATAACAGTCGATAGAAATCCAACTTACCCTATATAAATTGAAGGGTTAAAAAATAGTATACCTAATAGTATGCGACTTAGACAAAAAAGTACTTGAATAGCATAATAGAACAAGATCCTCGCTTTATAAAGAAACGAATCCGTTCTATGCTAGGTTTCAAATACTTTGACTCAGCTATCTATTCTTGCTAGGATAGAAGCCACACATAGGATGAAATAAGAACAGATTGATTTACAGAATCAGTCTTTCCAAAATCAAAAGAATTCATTCATCAATTGTTTAGACTTACAACATAAGATATGAGTCCGTTGGGAATATATGTACTGTATTTTGCACCAGAACCCAATCTGTTGCTTATTCATTGTTATATTACACAGAACAGTTAATACAATTGACTACTTTATTATTTGTAACTTTTTCAAACAATATTTTGTACAATATAGTCAGTCCTTTCTTATAATTTAAGATCGTTCATACTATGAATGCTTAGGATCTTTACAATTACACTCATAACACCTAAAGAAATCTTAGCTATGGATGTAATTCAAATTCCTTACTCTTACTCCTAATCCCATCCAGTCTATAAAATAAAGAACCGGTATGTACCGGTTCTTTATTTTATAGGGATCATCATACATGCCCAACATATGAAGATTTTAAGCCAACCACAACTCTTACATATAACTTTTCACAGTTATACGTAAGAGTTCGACTTATTTCTTTCATTTTGGAGAACGATTAATTCCTTAACTTAATGAATGTGTAGCGCTCTCCCCTGTATGTAATTTCAATTTTCTTCCTACACTATATACCCTCTTAATGATTAAAGTGTAGGATCAAAATCAAAATCAACATCCACTTCTAGTTTTCCTGAAGGTCCAAAAAACTCATAATGAATGCTTTCCTCTGGTACGTTCCATTGCTTCAAAGCACCATAAATTTCTTTCATAAATGAAATTGGTCCACAAAAATAAAAGCTAGCTTTATTTGTAGGGAAAATAGATTGAAGCCATTCTAAATTAATGTATCCTTCTTTATCGTAGTTTTTGTTTTCTTTATCCAATTCCGTAGGTTTTTCATAACATATTAAAAATTTGATATTAGTGTGCTGAGAAGATAAATTTTTTACATGCTCTCTAAAGGCATGATATTTGCTATTTATGGCTGCATGAATAAAATAAATTTCACGTTTAGACTTTGTATCGACTAATGTATTTACCATACTCATTAATGGAGTAATTCCGACTCCACCACTTATGAGTACTATAGGTAACTCACTATCATTAGTTAATGTGAAAACACCTGCAGGTGCACTTATTTGAATTACATCACCCTCTTGTATGTTATCATGCAGTTGATTTGAAACCATACCAGCTGGATTAGAATTCATTTTCTCCTCACGTTTAACGCTAATGCGATAATACTCTTTCCCCGGAGAATCTGATAAACTGTATTCTCGAATTTGGGTGTACTTCTCATTAGGCATTTCAATTTTCACACTTATGTATTGTCCAGGATTAAATTGTGCAATTTCTTTACCATCTTCAGGTTTTAAGTAGAATGATGTTATTACATTGCTTTCCTTTATTTTTCTATCAACAACAAAACTTCTAAAATCATTCCAGCCCCCGGGTTGTTCCTTAGCTTGCTTATAAAGATCTGTTTCAATATTAATAAAAGCGTCCGCGATAACTTGATATGCCTCTTTCCATGCGTTAAGAATCGCATCAGTTGCAGCATCACCTAACACATCTTTTATCGCTGTCAATAAATTTTCTCCTACAATTAGATAATGCTCGGTTTTAATTCCTAAACTTCTATGTTTGTGAGCGATGAGTTTGACTTCATTCAAAATTTCTCCTAGGTTTTCAATATGTACCGCAGCAGCATATACTGCATTTGCTAGTGCTGTTTGTTGTCTTCCTTTTCTTTGGTTTGCATGATTAAAGATATTAAGAAGTTCTGGATGACTTTCAAAAAGTAATTGATAAAAACGAGTTGTAATATCGGTTCCGTGCTTCTCCAAAATAGGTACTGTTGATTTAATAATTCTAATTTTTTCAGGACTTAGCATATTTTAATGGCCCTTCTAGATAAAATTTCATTTAATGAAACATTTTCTCCTTTATTCTAGGAATACATACATTATTAGCAGAAATAATTTTTTTGCGTAAGTAGCAAAAAGATAGTACCCATCACTATCGGGTTCAGCTCATACAGATTGTTTCTTTTTTTTTAGCGCAAAACAAACGCATTAAATTACCAATAAACCTATATCAACCATTTTGTTTATTAGAAAAGGCGCCCTCTATAATCTGAATATTTTTATCATTAACACCAACGATTTATAAGACTGATTAATACGGTATAAAATGGCTCTCATAATACAAGTGATTATACTAATAACGAATGTGGCACGTATATAATAATTTTGTAGAGTAATAGTTAATTATAAATTTTTCTGTAATGACATGAAATACAAATGAACCTATAAGTCCTAAACCAAATACATATGAAGTTGTTAACTAATATCCTATATTTCCGTTCACCTATGCATTAAAAATCAAATTGCAAACTAATTAACATACTTGCTAAGATAGTAAGACTTAGTCCCAGTATGATTTCTTTCTGCTCTTTTTTATTCATAAGTGTTGTTTTCGCAATTTCATTCATTCTATACTCCATCTTGGTTTCTCCTTTTGCAGCATCGATAACAAGTTGAAGTACTTATCGGCATCCGCAAGATGAGGTGGACATAGAAGAAATAGTTTCGTAGCACCTCTTAAAGTAAGCTTTAATGATGAGAATAGAGAATCAAATGCAGTTTTATAAATCAATGCTTGTTTCTCTTGAGTTTCCTTTGTTTTAATACTAACTGGTTTAAAAGTCGCCCTTATTACTATTAAACTCCTTCCAAAGATTAAGGAAGGAATTTATAGTTCAATTATACATGTTCCTTTTGATCGTTTATACGCATATCGTATTTTGACCAAAACTATATGCAAATGAGGTGAGAACATGCCCATTACGAATCGATTTTCTACCACTACTAACGGTGCACTTGCGATTACAGGAAACACACTCGGCTTAAGTAAAATTAGTAATCAAAACCGTGCTGGTACAATCGGGGCAATTGGTGCATTCGTAACTACGAATACCGCTTTACAAGTACCTACTTTTCCTGCTGGTACAACGTTAAACTATACACAAAATAGCTCTACCGCTATTTTAAATATACCTGCTGGTAGTACGATTCTTTACGCAGAACTCGTTTGGGGCGGAAACTATTTATCTCGTGATCAAAACATAACGAGTGTATTAGGAAATCCTGTTTCTTTTACAACACCTGTTTCAACATACTCGATTACTCCTTCAAATGTTACTGCTTCAAATCAAACATTCGTTTCTGGCACTGTCAGATTTGGATTCTATACACGGTCCGCAGATGTAACATCCCTCGTTCAAACTGGAGAATCCGGCTCTTATACAATTGGCTCTGTCCCTGGACTTGTTGATCCTTTAGATGCTTCTAACGGGGCTATCAATTCTTCTGGATGGACGCTCATTGTCGCTTATCAAAACGGTTCCTTACCTGCAAGAAACCTAACCATTTATGTAGCTGGTAACCGTGTTTCTGCTGATACTGGTAGTGCAGATGTAGCTGTTTCAGGATTTTTAACACCTGCAGGGGGACCTGTAAGCGGAAGGTTATTTTTAAGTTCTACTGAAGGAGATGCAGATTTAACCGGGGATCAAGCATTATTTGGACCGAATTTCAGTTCATTAAATGCTTTATCTGGGCCAAATAATGCTGTAAATAACTTCTTCGGTTCTCAAATTAATAATGCTGCAGGAAACTTAGATACAACTGGGACATTTGGAACGCGAAATCAAAGTGCTTCTACAGGCACAAACATCTCCGCTGGAAGACAGGGATGGGACATTACTTCCATTGATATTTCTCCTTATTTAACAAACTCACAAGTATCCGCCGCAATCCGTTTAACAACTAACGGAGACGCATATATGTTAAATACAGTAGGCTTACAAATTAATATAAACTCACCAAATATACAAGCAACGAAAAGCGTGAATAAAAGTGTTGCTGCAATTGGAGACGTTCTCGCTTATACAGTTACTATCCCTAACACCGGACTTCTTCCTGCCAATAACGTTATTTTTACAGACATTCTCCCTAACGGTACTTCCTTTATACCTGGCACTGTAACAGTAGACAATGTCCCGCAAACGAACGCAAATCCGGCTGCTGGTATATCCCTTGGAACAATTAATAACAATGCTTCTCGTACAGTAACTTTCCAAGCAACTGTCGTTTCCCTTCCAAATCAGAATCCGATTTCTAACACTGCGAATATTACATTTCAATATACACCAATTGCCGGTGGAACTACTTTTAACGGTCTTGCAACAAGCAACTCTGCAGGAACACAAATTAACCTCGCAGATATTAATGGTACAAAATCAGTTAATAAACCTTTTACCGATATTGGAGAAACATTAACATACAGTATTGCCTTAGCTAATATAGGAAATATCGCCGCAACGAACGTTATATATACGGATCCGATTCCTAGCGGGACTACTTTCATTCCAGGAAGTGTAACTATTAACGGGGTTACGCAAGCTAGCGCAAATCCCGCTAATGGCATAGCAATTGAATCTATTGCCGCAAATTCTACGACTACTGTTTCATTTCAAGTATTTGTTCCTTCTATTCCCCAAACCAATCCAATATTAAATAGTGGCACAACAACTTATCAATACATTCCTGTGCCAAATCAACCGGCAGTAAGCGAGACTGATACGACCAATATTGTCTCCACTCAAGTGAATAATGCTACTGTAACAATGACGAAAGCAGTAGACAAAAATTTTGCAGATATTGGTGACGCACTAACGTACACTGTTTCCTTTACAGGTACAGGTAATACGAATGCGAATAACGTTATTTTAACAGATGTCATTCCTACTGGAACAACTTTTGTTCTCAACAGTTTAACAATTGACGGTACGACACAAGTTGGAGCAAATCCCGCCACTGGTGTGAATATAGGATCTATTCCAACTGGCACAACAAAAAACGTTTCATTTCAAGTAGTAGTAAATACAATTCCAGCGTCGAATTTCGTATCTAATGGTTCAAGCGCTTCTTATCAATATACCGTCAATCCTAGCCAATCACCCGTTACAAAAAACATTTCTTCGAATCTCGTTTCCACTCAAATTAACAATGCGAATGTAACATTAACAAAATCAACAAATAAACAATTTGCCACAATTGGCGAAACGATAAGTTATACAATCCTCATTACAAACAGTGGAAATACAGCTGCAACTAACGTGCAACTAACAGATCCACTTCCAAATGGAACGATATTGACTCCTGGTACTGTAACATTAAACGGAGTTTTGCAAAATGTAGATTCTCTCGTTGCTTTACCTATCGGCACAATTCCTGGCGGAGCTACTTTTACTCTTTCTTTCCAAGTAACAGTCATCAATATTACCGCCCAAAATCCTATCATTAATAATGCTTTCGCTTCTTATCTATATACTGTAAATCCAAGTCTGCCACCAACTTCAAAAACAGCAAATTCTAATTCTGTTACATCAACAATTAGACTAGCAAATCTTCATGCTACTAAGTCTGTAGATAAAACATTTGCGGAAGTTGGAGATGTATTAACTTATACCTTTTCTCTTACAAACGATGGAAATGTTGCGGCGAACAATGTAGTACTATCCGATTCAATTGCAAATGGTACTGCCTTTGTACCGAACAGTGTCATAGTTAACGGCATTACTCAGCCAGGCATTACACCAACTAGCATTACTATTGGTAGTATTAATGCCGGTACTACAATCACAGCTTCATTCCAAGTATTAATAACTAGCATACCAAATCCAAATCCTATTTCAAATAGCGCTTCTATTGCCTATAACTTTATTGTGGATCCAAATGCTTCCCCTGTAAGTAAGAACACAACTTCAACCACTACATTTACTCAAGTGAATGACGCAAATGTCATTTCAGACAAAGCAGTGGATCGAGCGTTCGCTACCGTAGGGGATATATTAACTTATACCGTTACTTTGTCGAATGCAGGAAGTGTTTCCGCTGATGGTCCTACTTTCGTTGATACGAATCCAGACGGAACTACCTTTATTCCAAACACTTTCCTTATTAATGATGTGCTACAAAATAATGCAGATCCGAACATTGGTGTTCCGTTACCTTCCATTCCTGCTAACGGTGAAATTACTGTTTCTTATCAAGTAACTGTCACCTCTTTACCAACCCAAAACCCAACAATAAATTCATCTAGTACACAATATAGCTTTATTCTAAATCCAGGCGATCCGCCAATTATAGAAACATCTTTAAGTAATACTGTCAGTACACAAATTAACTTAGCAAACGTAATTATTTTCAAAGATGTAGATTTAACTATCGCCGATGTTGGGCAACCGATCACATATACAATTGCTTTAGCTAACCCTGGAAATACTACTGCGAATAATGTGGTTGTTACCGATATATTACCTCCTGACACAACTCTCGTACCAAATAGTATTTTTATAGGCGGTGCTTTACAACTAGGTGCGGATCCAAGTGCTGGTCTTCAAGTTGGTACGATTCCAGCAGGCGGCATTACAACAATTTTTTTCCAAATTAGTGCAAATATTTTACCTTCACCAAATCCAGTTCAAAACAGTGCTGCACTTCAATATAGCTTTATCGCAGATCCAAATTTACCTGCTGTTGTTAGAAATGCTACTAGCAATATTGTAGCTACACAAATTAATACTGCTAATATTGTAGCTACGAAACTAACAAGCACAAATTTTGCTGATGTTGGTGAAGTCATAACTTATGCTACGATTTTAACGAATAACGGCAATATCCCTGCCTCTAATGTAACGTTTACAGATATCATTCCAGCTGGTACCATCTTCCTTCCTAATACTGTAACGATTAACGGTGTCCCTATAGCTAATGCAAATCCTGCTAACGGCATTCTTATTGGTACGATAGGAGCAAATTCATCACGTACTGTTGCATTCCAAGTTTTTGTACCAACTATTCCTGCTTTAAATCCGATTACAAATCAATCAGGCACTACTTTCCAATACACGTACGACCCATCCAAACCAACTGTCATGCAGATGGTGGCATCTAACACTGTACAGACAACTATTAATAACGCCTCTATTACCGCTGCAAAATCTGCTGATAAACAGTTTGCGAACGTAAATGATATTATTACGTATACGACCACTTTAACGAATAACGGAAACACACTTGCATCAAATATAGTATTTACCGATGCTATTCCAAGCGGGACGTCTTTTATTCCAAATAGTGTAACAGTAAATGGTACTCCACTCTCTAATGCAAATCCAGCTAATGGCATAGCAATTGATCCAATAAACCCGAATACAAATACGATAATTTCGTTCCAAGTGCAAGTAAATTCCATCCCGAATCCGAATCCAATCCCAAATCAAAGTAACACAACGTACCAATATGTCGTAGACCCGAACTTACCTCCAGCATCCGCCAATACGCTAAGTAACGTAATAACAACTCAAATTAACAATGCTACTATCATCGCTACGAAGTCAGTAAATACGTCGACAGCTGCAATTGGTGATATCGTAACCTATACGATTGCAGTTACGAACACAGGAAATATCCCTGCTAGCGCCACTGTTTTAATTGATGGCCTTGGATCAGGCGCCTCCTTCATCCCAAATTCCGTTACGATAAATAACGTATCTCAACCTGGATTAGATCCTTCCTTAGGTATTCATTTAGACGATATTTCACCAGGAGGCACTACTTTTATTACATTCCAAGTGAAAATCCTCTCTATTCCCCCTAGTGGAACTTTAACAAATAACGCCCTTGTAAATTACGAATATGCAGTGAATCCAACTGAAACACCAGCTGTTGGTAGTACCGTTACAAACACGACAGTTACACCGATTATTGATGCTACCCTAGTAATAAATAAAAATGCTAGTACAACTTTCGCTACAATTGGTGATACGATTACATTTACTTCATCTGTTACAAACACAGGAAATACTACTGCGAACAACATTGTTTTTACAGATACAATTCCAAACGGTACTGCCTTTGTCCCAAATAGTTTTAAAATAAACGGTGTAACCGTCCCGAATGCAAATCCACAAAACGGTATCAATATTGGTAACTTGAATGCAAATGCATCGATTACACTCAGTTTTCAAGTAAACATTACAACGCTTCCAAACCCTAATCCAATTCCAAACCAATCATCTCTTCAATATAGCTTTATTGTAGATATAAATGAACCTCCTGTGTCTCGGACAATTCAATCCAATACCACTTTTACACAAGTAAATTCTGCTTCTGTTATTGCTTTAAAAACTGCAAGCAGTGCATTTGCTGCTGTTGGCGATACAATTACGTATACAACTACTCTCACTAATGGCGGAAATACTACCGCAAACACACCTGTTTTTATCGATATATTACCACCTGAACTTTCATTCGTTCCTGATAGCGTACAAATTAACTCCATCCCACAACTTGGATTTAGGCCAGATAGCGGGATTTCTTTAGACGCAATTCCAGTTGGAGGAACGATAATAATTAGCTTTCAAGCTATCGTTGGCTCAATACCAGCTACAAATCCAACATTGAACCAATCTAGCACAACTTATTCTATCATTGTTGATCCTACCCAGCCTCCGGTGACAGAAACAGCTACAAGTAATCCAACTTTAGTGCAAGTTAACGAAGCAATCATCCAAGCAACGAAAAGCGTGGATCGACTATATTCTGACATCGCACCTGGAAATTCATTTTTAACGTATACAGTTTTATTAGAAAATATCGGGAACACAACTGCTACGAATATCACTTTTACAGATTCGATTCCAAATAATACAGTATTTATAGAAGATAGCGTTCGAGTAGGCGGAGTTTTATTACCTGGAGTAAATCCAGCGAACGGGATACCAATTGGGGATATTATTGCAGGAGATTTTATAAACGTCACCTTCCGTGTGCAAGTAGTTAGCATTCCAAATCCAATTTTCACAATCGGACCTGGAGGTCCAAACTCACCGGTTGTAAATGGATCTTCCATTGATTATCAATTTATGACAGGACCTAATTTACCACTTGTTTCACGAAGTACGACATCTAATTCTGTTTCGACACAAATAAATTCTGGGGAAGTTGTGGCAATCAAATCTGTTGATAAAACTTTCGCTACGATTGGCGATACAATTTCTTATACAATTACATTAAGTAACCCTGGAAATGTCACTTCACAAAATATAATTTTCACAGATATTTTACCTGAAGGAACAACATTTATTTCCGGAACTTTAACAAATGATTCTGGTACACAGCAAATTGGAAATCCAGCTAACGGCATTCAGATTGAAAATATAAATCCAAGTGGAACGGCCGTTATTACTCTTAATGTACTTGTTACAAACATTCCAAGTATAAATCCAATTTCTAATTTTAGTTCCGCACAATTTGAACATGTAGTTGATCCTAGTCAACCTTCTGCATTACAAACAATTATATCAAATACAGTTTCAACAACCATTAATAGTGCAATATTAACTACAACAAAAAGTGTTGATAAATCTATTATTTCCGTCGGGGATACACTTACGTATACAACGACTATTACGAATATAGGAAATACACCCGCTACAAATATAACTTTTACAAGTGTCATTCCTCCTAGTACTACTTTTGTACCAGATTCGGTCACAATAAATGGCATACAACAGCTGGGTGCACAACCAACGCTTGGAGTAAACATACCAAATATCGCTCCTGGTGAAACCGTAACCGTTACTTTCCAAGTAAATGTTATTTCTGTTCCCCCTTCAAGCTCGATTATGGGTAACGATACGATTTTATATTCTTATACTGTTGATCCAAACGGAACTCCTGTTACAACTTCTACTTCAACGAATATTGTTACAAACCCTGTATTAGATGCTATGATTACGATGATTAAATCAGTCGATCAAACGCTTGTAACACTAGGTGATACCATTACCTATACGACAATTTTAACGAATAACGGTAATACAGATGCAACGAATATTACGTTCACTGATCTTATACCAGATGGTACAATGTTTATTACTGATAGCGTTACAATAGATGGTATCACACAAATTGGTCTTACTCCTAATACAGGTATAACGATTGGAGCAATTGCTCCAAACAGCTCAATATCAATAGCATTTCAAGTTACCGCTACTTCTAACCCTGTTCAAAATCCTATTGCCAATTCTTCCAGTGCTTCTTACACATTTATCGCTGATCCTAATGCCCCTATTGTTTCAAGGAATGTTACTTCAAACACAGTGTTTACTACGATTAATACAGCTACCATTCTTTCATTAAAACAAGTCGATAAATCCTTTAGTCGTATTGGGGACACACTCACTTATACTGCTGATTTAACAAATGACGGAAACTCATCCGCACAAAATGTTATATTCACTGATACCGTACCGAGCGGAACAGCATTTATTGTAGACACATTTTCTATTAATGGAATTCCTCAAAGTGGCGCAAATCCAGTGAACGGTGTAAATATCGGAACTATAACAGCTGGGACTACAGTAACAGTTTCGTTCCAAGTTACTGTAACGTCATTACCAACCGAAAACCCAGTTGTAAATTTCTCATCAACATCGTATCAATTAGTCTCACCGCCTGATGCAGAAATTTCAATTAGCAATCCTGTTTCAACTCAAATTAACGAAGCTATATTATCCATGACGAAAAACGAAAGTGTATCCTTTATAGACGTCGGGCAAACTGCTTTTTACACTACTTCTATTTCGAATATAGGAAATACAGATGCAGCCAACATTGTATTCACAGACGTATTACCGAGCGGACTCACATTTGTTCCTAACACATTAACTGTTGATAGTGTTTTACAACCTGACGCGAATCCAAATACCGGTGTATTACTTGCAACACTTCCGCCTAATGAAATATATAGTATCGTCTTTCAAGTTGTGGTGAACAACATTCCACCTATTAATCCAGCACCGAATACCGCATCCACGAATTATGAGTTTACTGTTGATCCAAATAGTCCTCCCGTTTCAAGTACAGCTAATTCTAACACGACACTTCTTCAAATAAACAATGCGACTATTATTAGTACAAAAACAGCAAACCTTACTTTTGCGGATGTTGGTAATACAATAACATTTACACTTAACCTCCCTAACACCGGGAATGCGGCTGCAACGGACGTAACTGTTATCGATATTCTTGACAGCAATTTAATTTTCGTTCCAAACAGTTTCACAGTTAATGGGCAAACCATTCCAAACGCTGATTTATCTACTGGTGTAAATATCGGTTCCATTAATGGTGGAAACACATCAATCGTCACATTCCAAGCCATCGTTTCAACCCTCCCAATCAACAATCCTATTTCTAATTCGGCTCTTACCACTTACCGTTATATTGTTGATCCAAATCAGCCGTTCATTTCAACTTCTAATCAATCTAATACAACGACAACACAAGTTAATAGTGCTATCCTTACTGCACAAAAAAATTCAAATGTGGAAACAGTAGATATTGGGCAAGATATTGTCTACTCCGTTACGATTACAAATAGCGGAAATGTTAGTGCGACGAATGTTATTTTTACCGACCTAATTCCAGACGGAACTTCCTTTGAACCGAATAGTTTTACACTTAACGGAACTACCATCCCAAATGCAGACCTAATTACAGGCGTTCCAATTGGTGATATTGGGCCAAACGAATCTGTCATTGTAACATTTCATATTAGTGCCGATGAAATTCCGCCTATAAATCCAATTACCAATCAAGCTAGTGTTAGTTTCCAACACATCGTCAATCCAGCTAATCCTCCTGTTTCAAAAAACATTACTTCAAATAGTGTTACAACAACAATTGAAAGTGCTATTTTAACTACTACTAAAATCGGAGATAAAGCTTTTGCAACGATTGGTGATACGATTACGTATACAACTACGATTACGAATACTGGAAATATTCCTGCTAATAACGTTATTTTCTCAGACCCGATACCATCGTGGACACAATTTGTTGCAGGATCAGTTATTGTTGATGGCACCCCATTAGCATCTGCTTCTATCATTGACGGTATTGGCATAAATACGATCATTCCAAATCAAACTGTAACAATCGTATTCCAAGTTCAAATTGTAAGCAACCCAACAACATTCACACCCGAACTCCAAAACTTAGGATTTGTAAACTTCCAATACAATGTAGGAAATGCATTACAAGCTCAGCCTGGCAATGTGGAAACGAACGTCTTCGTTACTTCTATTAATTCAGCAATACTTTCAGCTGTAAAAACTGCTAATACTGCCTTTGCGAATATCGGCGATACGATCACTTATACAGTTTTAATTCAAAATAGCGGTAATACAAACGCTACGAATGTAAATTTCTCAGATTCGATTCCAGTAGGAACGACTTTTGTTGAAAATAGTTTCACTGTCAATGGAAGTACTATTCCAGGTGCAAATCCAAATAATGGAGTGAATATCGGAACCGTTAACGCGGGTAGTTCCTTAACCGTTACTTTCCAAGTCATCGTTACATCTACTCCACCTTCGAACCCAATTACAAACGTTGCATCTATTCAATACGAATTTATAGTTAATCCGGCCTCTCCTCCTGTTACAGGTACAATAACTTCTAATAGTGCTTCCACACAAATTAATAACGCTACTGTTACAACTGTTTTAGAAGCAAATCGTACAATCGTATCTATTGGAGATATCATTACGTATACAGCAACATTAACGAATACTGGAAACTTCCCTGCAAATTCTGTATTACTCATTAATGGAGTTCCTGAAGGGGCATTATTTGTTCCAAATAGTGTCACGCTTAACGGGATTTCACTTCCAGATGCAAGTCCAACTCTCGGTATTCCAGTTGGTATTATCGCACCAGGTGATTCTGCTACTATTACGTTCCAATTTCTTGCAAGTTCTATTCCACCGCAAGGAACGATTATAAATCAAGCACTTACAAGTTACACTTATATTGTCGACCCAAGTCAACCTCCAGTTACAGCAACATCTTCATCTAATACGGTAAATACAGCTGTCGTTGATGCATCGCTATCTGTAATTAAAAATACAGATTCTCTCGTACAATCTACTGACGGTACAATCACTTACACTGTAGTCGTTCAAAATAACGGAAATACAACTGCAAATACAGTTACTTTAACAGATTTGGTCCCAGAAGGAACTGCATTTATTCCGAATAGCGTAACCATAAATGGCGTTTCAGCCCCAGGTGCTGATCCAAACATAGGAATCTCCTTAAACGCCATTGCACCTTCAGTAATCGTCACCGTCACATTCCAAGTTATCGTCCAATCCATTCCAAGCGTGAATCCAATTTCTAATATAGCCCGTATTGACTATACTTTTATCGCCGATCCAGCTGCTCCTATCATCGCGCGAACAATTACGTCTAATCCAGCTTTCACACAAATTTCAGATGCGAATATTCTTTCTTTAAAAGCTGTCAATGCACAACAAGCAACAACCGGTGACATTTTGACCTATACGATAACGCTAGAAAATACCGGAAATATTCCAGCTACTAATCTCATATTTTCAGATACGCTTCCAGAAGGGACTACATTCGTAGAAAATAGTTTTACACTTAACGGAACAGCTATACTTGGTGCAAATCCAAATGCAGGTGTTACTTTGCCTAACCTAGTAGCAAACGCTACTCACCTTATTTCGTTCCAAATTCTTATTAACGATTCATTCTCGCAACAATCGATTACAAATCAATCTAATACAACATATACAATTCAACCAGACCCAGGGCAACCGCCTATTACTGAAACATCTACAAGTAATATTGTCATTACAAATTTCGTGCAAGCACAATTGACAGTTACAAAAACGTCCAATCCAATCACTGTAGATATTGGCGGAACTATACTTTATATTTCTGAAGTGAAAAATACCGGAAATGTTGACGCAATAAATATTACTTTTACAGATGCTATTCCAGCTGGGACTACATTCGTTCCAGACAGTGTCACAATTAACGGTGTACTTCAGCCTGATGCAAATCCAGAAAACGGCATACCAATTGGAACGATTCCACCAAATAGTTCCAAAACGATACTATTTCAAGTACAAACAAATAATCCACCTACTGAAACCGAAATTGTAAATCAATCATCTGTAAATTACCAATATGTAAGTATTCCTACAGCTCCACCAGTGAATCGCTCTGCAAATTCTAATATTGTTACAACATCACTTCAAAATGCAAATATTATTTCTGTTAAACAGGCGGATGTTACTTTCGTATCCATCGGGCAAAATATTACCTACACAAATACACTACAAAATATAGGAACTGTTCCAGCTAACAATACGTTGTTCATTGACAACATTCCAGAAGGTACTATATTCATTGAAGATAGCTTATCAATAAATAATGTTATTCAGCCTGGTGTGAACCCTGAAAATGGAGTAACCCTCGGCACCATACAACCAAATGAAACAGTCACTATTTCATTCCAAGTACAACTTACAAATATACCAGAGGGCAACACAGTCATTAACATTTCAGACACTTCGTATGAATACCAAATTGACCCTAGTTCTCCGATTATTCAGCGTAGATCATTATCAAATGCAGTAAATACTGAAGTGCGGACTGCAAATGTGAGTGCAATTAAATCCGCTAACAGATCTATTACACGCATAGGTCAAATCATCACATATACAGTCGCAGTTACAAACGCTGGTACAGTACCTATTACAAACACTCTCCTAATTGACGCAATTGCTGCTGGCACCACATTCATTCCAAATAGCATTCTTGTAGATGGCGTACCAAGACCTAACGAAAATCCAATTACCGGTATCAATCTTGATATAATTCTTCCAAATAATACGATTATTGTTACGTTCCAAGTAAGCGTAGTTTCTATACCGCTACAAAATAACATTAATAATATCGCCGTCATTCACTATGAGTATCGACCAGACCCAAGCACACCACCAATTTCAGAAACGACCTCTTCCAATGCTACAAACATACAATTTATTGATGCTATTCTTATTGCTACAAAATCTGCTAATACTGTATTAGCTACTATTGATGAAACCATTGAATATACAGTATTCATTCAAAATAATGGATCGGCTACAACTAACTCCATCTTTTTTACAGATACGATAGAGGATGGAACAGTATTTATTCCAGGAAGTGTAATAGTTAATAATACTGTACTTCCTGCAGCAGATCCGAATATCGGCTTTTCCATTCCTAATGTCGCAGCAGGTCAAATGACTACAATAACATTCCAAGTTTCCGTTACGAATTTACCTACTGTAAATCCAACACCTAATACTGCAAACATCGTCTACGACTTTATTTTCAATCCTGACTTTGCACCAATTCAAAAATCTACTACTTCCAATACTACTTTCGTTCAAATTAATGATGCTGATATCGTTTCACTGAAAACGGTTAATCTGACCTCTGTAACAATTGGTGACATTTTAACTTATACAACAACTTTAACGAATACAGGGAATACGGGTGCCACTGCTGTTGTATTTACAGACAATATACCTGATGGAACAACCTTTATTGACGGTAGCGTTTTAGTAAATAACATTCCTCAGCTTAACGCCAACCCAAGTGCAGGTATACTTGTAGGAACGATTGCTCCTAACATTTCTATCCCAGTCACATTTTCTGTTACCGTCGTAGCTCTTCCTACTAGCGGCCATGTTCAAAATCAATCAACTTCTCGTTATACAATAAACGTGGAAGAACAAATATCGACTAGCAATATTACTTTCACTGAAGTTATTTCTGCTAATGTAATTGCGACAAAAACAACGCCTATCCAATATGCTGACTTACAAACTATCATCCCTTATACAATTTCCATCATAAATAACGGAAATATACAAGTCGAAAACATTATTGTTACAGATATCATCCCAGCAAATACGAGCTTTATAGAGAATAGTGTTATCGTGAACGGCAACGCTCGGCCAAATGACAACCCTCTTAACGGTATACAAATTGATAACATTCCGCCTAATACGACAGCAACCATTCTATTCCAAGTACGGGTTACTTCGATTCCACAAACAAATCCAATCTCTAACACGAGTACAATTGAATATGAATACACGGTACCAGATCGACCACCTATTACCGAAACTATTATTTCATCAGCTGCCGCAACAGAAATTAATCACGCAAATTTGAATAGTAATAAAGCTGTTGACCTTGCATTTGCAACGGTTGGTGATACGTTAACGTATACGATTACACTAAATCAAACCGGTAATGTTGCAGTAAATGATGTAATCATTCAAGATATTATTCCTCAAGGTACTACGTTTATAGAAAATAGCGTCATTGTAAACGGAGAAACTCTTCCAGGAGTGACTCCAGTAAGCGGCATACCAATTGGTACTATAACTATTGGTGAAGATGCTATCGTTTCATTCCAAGTAACTGTGACTTCTATTCCAACACCAAATGAACTAAACAACAACGCAATTACTACTTTTAACTATATAGTCAACCCAAATAACGTACCTGTTACAAATACGACTACAACAAACACCGTCACAACTACTGTCCAAAATGATAATGTCATTGCGATAAAAGCTGTTGATTTCACAAGTGCCTTACCCGGTCAAACTTTAACGTATACCATCACGATTACTAATAATGGTAATATCATTATCGAAGACCTTCTTTTAGTAGACACAGCACCAGCAGATACGACATTTGTTATTGGTAGTGTTACGATTAACGGAATCAATCAACCTAATGAGAATCCTGAAAGTGGTATTACGTTAGAAAATCTCGCACCTAATGACTCTGTTATTATTAGGTTCCAAGTAACAATATCTTCTTATACTCTTCAATCTACAATTAATAATGATGCTTCTGTTTCCTATACTTTTACCATTAATCCAGATGAACCGCCTATTACAATTACAAAGCAAACCAATACCGTTACAACAACACTAATTGAGCCAATGATTAGCATTAAAAAAACAGCTGATAAATCTATTGTCGTTATAGGAGATAGTATTACGTTCACGTTAGAGGTATTTAATGATTCTCCAATCCCTACAGTAAATACTTCCGTTATAGACAGCATTCCAGCCGGTACAACATTTATAGAAAACAGCGTAACGATTAATGGTACTCCCGTTCCAAATATTAGTCCAGACACCGGTATTAATATTGGTTCTTTATCTGCAGATACAGTAGCAACGATAACATTTCAAGTTCTCGTCACTTCTATCCCTTCAAACAGTACAATTATCAATTCCGCAACAGTTACAGCAGCATTCCAATTGACGCCACAGGATCCAATTATTACTTTCATTGTTAATTCAAATCTTGTTCGTATAACAGTGCAATTTGTAACTGCAACAGTCACGAAAAATGCTTCCGTCAGCTCAGCTTATTTAAATCAATATTTTGATTACACGGTACGTATTACAAATACTTCCGAAATTTCACTCTCAAATATTTCGTTACAAGATACCATTCCAGCAGGTTTACAATTTATAAACAGCACTGTCTTCATTAATGGGGAACGTTCTCCACTAGCGAATCCGAATATCGGTTTCCTAGTTGCCACTAATTTAGAGCCAAACGAAGCAATTATCGTGTTATTCACAGTACAAGTAATAAGTCCACCTGTTAATAATGAATTTAAAAATACGGCCAATATTTCGTTACAACTTCAAGTCTCGCCTACCGACCCACCAATTACAGTAACCGTTACAAGTAACGAAAACATAGTCACCTTTGTTCCAGAAAATCCAGATGAAACACTTCCAAATTTAAATTGCTTCTTTGACGGCGAACGCTTCATTCGCATTACTTCTCAAAATATAAGAAATTACTTTTGGGCTTGGATTTGGTGGCAGTAATTAAATAAAAAATAAAAAGCTTGTGATTTGGATAATATCCAAATTACAAGCTTTTTTGACATGGTACCCCCAGTTACTTAATCTATTTCAAACCTATGAAAAAAAATTATTCAGTTGAAAAGAAAATAGTAAGAAAAGTAAAAGGTGAAATTGGACGGAATAGTGTAAGGTTTGTTCACTGATATGATTTATGTAAGAAATACAGGTAATATATATGAAGCAATCGGAGTTATGAAAATAAAATATATAACACTGAGTATAGCTGCTATTGATATTTGGCAGCTAATATCTAATTCAGTAACGAATCAAATTAGCTCATTTCACTTTCTTGGGTAAAGCTGAACCTGAATGTTCAATTATTGAATGAACATGAACATTAACCTGAGCATCACTAAAATAATTTTTACCTTGATCCCAATCCTTACTTATTTTCTTCCATTCTTTATAATTATGCCGCTTATATACTTCTCCAAGTTCCAAAACATCTACTTTATATTTTTTTGAATAAGCTTTATTGATTTTTGGATGTGCTTTTTTATTTCCTTTGAAATCTCCTTCTCCAAATTCTTCTCATTTATAAGTTGTTTATGATTACTAAAGTGTAACTCTGCCAGTGTACCTTCCAAGGATAAATGAACATCAAACTCCGGTTGCATAGTATCTTCAGTAAATACCCTAATGTTACGTTGTAATTTATGAATTTCATATGTAATAAGCTGATTCTTTTTACGTATGGTAAAAAAACCTCTAATTTTTCTACCTATCAGGTAGTTCATCCCCATTGTTTGTTCTCCACTTAACATCCCAACATACTTGTTATCCTTTCCACGAAACAGTGCAGCCCCTTCCATTTGTATCCCTTGTTTTGTTAACTTTAAAATAGGTAATACAAAACTTCGTTTTGAAGTAATTTTTTCCTGCACATCCCCAATTCTTGCTGCCTCAACCATATGAGCATTTTTCGGGGGATGTTCAGCTAACATATCAATATACTGTGCTGGTAAATTTTCGGGTTTTACACTTTGATTCAAGACAGCTTCTGCATTTTTCTCAGAAACAAATAGACGGATATTTCGTCTCATTTCATGATCTCGAATATATACATCTAACGTATTCTGTAAAATATTTGGATTCGAGAGTAACTCTTCAGAAAAAATAATCACTTGTATATGCGAAAAAAACAATGTACGACTAATTTTTTTAGCGATAATTCGTATTTGTTCAAACACACTATCAGCTTTTGCACCCACATTAATATAATTATTACTATCTCCACCACCTTGACCTCCTTGTTGCGTTACCTGAGGGAGTACCACCTGATACGTCCCTTTCATGATTGGATTCGATTGTTTTTTCTTCACAATATCGTAAGCAGCCCCTACTACAAATCCTCTTTCTTCTATTTCTGTTAACTCAGAGCAACCACTGATAGATCCAGCTACAAGCATAATCACAATAATTTGGGGAAGGTATTTCATTTTCACGATTCCTCCACTTTATTCTATATATAATAAAAACAATAAAAGTGTTAATACGAAGAAAAAAGATAAAAAACGGAATGTAATTGTAATGCTATATACAGGAAGCAAGAAAGTAAATAACTACAAAACAAGAAAAGTTACTAATCGTTTATTTGGAAACAGACATGAATCCCTACAGAATCCAGATTTATAATTTTTATCAAAAAAATTCATATTAATCCTTCTTTTGTCAAGATGATAGTGATTAAAACATTATAGGTTTAGTTTAATTAGTTGTTTGTAGTATTATAGTAACTTATATTATGAAAAAGCTTTTGTTAATGAGAAGTAAGATTACTCTGAAATTTATATATCTCTATATGGATAGTTTGCTTATAAAATAAAGAACCTATATTAATTCTTTATTTTATACATCTTCTGGAGATAGGAATAAAAAATTTAAATTTAGTTCATAACTAGGGCCTTTTTAAAAGATATGAATTTAATTATAAATTCATGAAGCACTATGCTTAGTATGTAATTATTTCTGAAATTTATGTTATTTGTAATGACAAAGAATATATATTTAATAATGAGGAACAGTGTTGATATACTAAACAAGCATTCCATAAATGACGAAAAAAGCAATAATGGGAGAAAAATTGTTCTCTAATTTTGCCATCAACCATATCAAGATGCAGGTGGATGTAACGAACAATCCCCTGGGCACCTACTAAGTTTAGTTCATCAAAAAATAGGATTGTAGGGGGGAGCACCACATTGCTATCAAGCTAAAATTTTAGAGTATCCCCAAAACATGATTTTGCGCTAACTTGTAACTAAAAAATCATTTTTTCATTTTGGGGTAATTCTGCAATTCTTAAGTTGCTAGGCATTTAATGCTATTTTTTATTATGCACCTTTAAATTTCAGAGAATATTCACAGCTGTAATTTTGCAGGTTGAAATAGCAAACCTAACAATTGTAGTTGGACTTATAGGTAAAGTACCTAGAACTATACCAAGGCCTGTTTGTTCTACGTTAAAATCTGCTGCAGTAGAACCAGTACTTGCTAAAAGATTCACCGTAGTACCAATAAACGTACCTAACAATTCCCTAATCGGTCTTTCGCGACAATCACATTCGCATCCTAAGTCTACAGGTGGAAGTAATGTTATAGATGGTCCTGGCGGTAAAAATCCCACCCCTGTTACATCAGAAATATTGACTACAAAGGATGTGGAACCATCTGTAACTGTAACTAAAAAATCATTTACGGAAGTGATAGTAAATAAAAAGAAAAGTGGTGGGACGTTTGGTGCATCTGCAATAGTGCCAAGAAGCACTGTTTCACCAATAAGTTGTTGTAAAACATTCTGCATAGGTAAAACACAGCAATCACAAAGACAACCTTCAGTTGCTCCTGTTGGACCTGTTAGACCTGTTGGACCTGTTGCTCCTGTTGGGCCTGTCCCTCCTGTTGGGCCTGTAGGTAGAGTAAATGATGTAATTGGTGGCAGTGTAGGACCGATTAAATTTGGATTCAATGCATTAGCTTGAAGTATTTCGTTTTTATCAAACATATAACTACCTCCTGCGGGTATACTTTATTATAGGAATATATATAGTTATCTTATATAAAATTTATTTATCATTATACAATATGCTATCCCTTTACTATTGTGTATGTTGTTTTGTGATAATCCAATGACGGGATTTTTTTATTAATAGTAAATCTAGTTCTTGCGCAAAGAATGTACTCATTTGAAAGAGACAAATAGGGTTTTAATGAAACCTGTTCTTGTGGGTATCTCATAAAATGCCCATCAAATAAAGCTTTTTTAATACTCCTAAATAGAACAAATACGCTAAGGATTCCACTATAAAAAAAGCCGTTCTATTAAGTGTTAAATGAATTATAAAGCCCTTTCAAAAATAATAAAGTGGTTACTTTAAGCACTACAGAAACAATTTTAAAAAGCCTTACTACAATTTATTTGTAGTAAGGCTTTTATAATCTTTATATCAAATGCAAGTAACTTTATTATCATTTTATACATTATTTATAATACTTTCTATGCCTAACTTACATATATTGCCCATTTCCTATCTATGAAATGGGCAACCACAAAGTTAATGGGGGTTAATGGAAATTTGACAAGAGAAAGGTGTGCCATACCTGCTTCTTGAATATAAACATCAAGGGAATTGCTATTAGTACCAGAGTAAACTTTTATTCCTTCAGGAATACGCTTCTTATGGAATCATTTTTCAACATTACATTAGAATCTATAGTAGTGCTTTAGCTATACAAGAAAAACGATACTTCATTATTGAAGTATCGCAAAAAACTATTTACATGCTATAGCCCTATCCAGTATTAATTACTCACCTAAAATTGCAACGGGGCTAAACGATTCATAATGAATCAATTCCTTTGGGACTTCCCATTCATGCAAAATTTTAATAATAGCTTCCATAAAAGGAAGAGAACCGCATATATAAAAATTTGCTTCCTTGGTAGCAATGTTTGACTTTAAGAAGTTTAAGTTAATATATCCTTCTTTATCAAAGTTGTTGGAAGCTTTGTCCTCCTCTGTTGGTGAGTCGTAACAAACCAATAATTTTATATTTTCATTTTCAGTAGCCAATTGCTTTATTTCCTCATGAAAAGCGTGTGTCTTACTATTAAGAGTGGAATGAATAAAAGTGATGTTCTGTTTCGATTCTTTCTGAGTAAGATATTCTAACATACTTAATAAAGGAGTAATCCCGATACCTCCACTAATTAAAACTACAGGCAAGTCATCTTCTTTAAGAATAAAATCGCCAGCAGGAGCAGAAATTGAGAGCGAATCTCCCATTTGAATTTGTTTATGTAAGTAACTCGATACAATTCCATCAGGTGACATTTCGTGTTCATTTTCCCGTTTTACACTTATGCGGTAATAATCTTTACCAGGAGCTTCGGAAAGACTGTAATGGCGAATGTGAATATACTTTTCTCCAGGAATTTTTGCTTTAATGGTAAGGTATTGTCCAGCTTTATATGCTGCAATAACTTTGCCATCTTCAGGTGTTAGATAAAACGAGGTAACTTCATTACTTTCTATTTCCTTTTTATCCACAATAAAATTGCGGTACCCGTCCCATCCCCCTGGTTGGCTTTTTGCTTCTTTGTACAGATTTTTTTCAACCTCAATAAAAGCATTAGCAATATAACCATATGCTTTTCCCCATGCATCTATAATTTCATCTGTTGCAGCATCCCCAAGAACATCTTTTACTGCTTGTAACAAAGTTTCTCCTACTACAGGATATTGTTCGGCTTTAATCCCGATAGCTCGGTGTTTTTGAGAAATTCGTTCAATTACAGGTTTTATCGCATCTAGGTTGGTGATGTACTCCCCGGCTGCATAAACAGCGTATCCTAAAGCTTTCTGTTGGAGACCTCTTTTCTGATTGGTTTGATTAAAGATATTATTTAAATCAGGAGCTTTCTCGAATAAAAGCTCGTAAAACCTTTTACCTATTTCTGTACTATGTTCTTTTAATACTGGAGCTGTTGACTGCACAATTTGAATTGTTTTCTCGTCAATCATAAATGGTACATCCCTTCGTATACAATGTTTTTATAAAACATTAGCATTATTTGAAATTCACCTTTTATGATTCCATTTTTTTACTTTCTTACTCCAGGATAATGAATCTTTTTTTATTTTTATAGATCTAAACTGGTCTAATAGTTTCTGTGATTCTGGTGCAATTGCTCTGAAATTTTGGCGCCAGAATCTTCTTAGTTACGTATTGAAAAATGTTATCATTTCCTGTAGAAGGCCAATGAATTAAATGTACCTAATTTTTTAGATTTTTGTATCCGGTAAGATGGAATTAAACTTAGACATTACGTGTTCCGGAAAAAACGAATTGAAAACCATAAAAATTGTTGAGTGGCTCAAAAAAGAAGTAATCGTTGCCGTATGCCTAAACGACTATTTTCGGTCCTTATTATACAATCCTTGTTACATCAGTAGTTGTAACCTTAGCGTACGAAATTCGCGTTTTGTCGGCAGGACCTCATTGCTATCAAGCTAAAAAACTTGATGATATTAACTCAATAAAATCGATATCTATGCATTTTATTCAATAAACAGATTAGTTATTTGTTTATTCTCATCATAGTGACCACAAATAGGTGCTCCAATCTAAGGGTTGCCGTAAACACTACTTTTTCGAATATGAAATTGGAAGCCCGAATTACTATCTACCATACAGGTTATGTGATAATTATCTTCTATTTCATAAATATTAGTAAGAGTAGCTATGAAAAACATTCTTATCATACCTTTCTATATTATAAAGTTTATTTTGTTTTTCATTACTAAATATAAAAAAGATATATTCATTTGAGTAACGAGGAAAATAGTTAACTTATAAAATACTATATGTAATCAATTTAAATAAATATACCCTTATTCTCTAATATCTAGAGGATAAGGGTAACTAATTCAAAAATTAAATGATTTGATCTCTATAGTCATGAACAAATTGTTTTAGATTAGTTGGCTTTCTTTGGAGTAGCTGTTCTAAATCTAAAGTGACTTTTTTAGCCAAACCTAATCGTGCTGTAGTATAAATACCAATCATCACCATTATGAAATCATTCTTCAAACCTTTTTGCATCATTCTTTTTCTAAACTTAAAAATACTAGGATTTGTATATATAATGCTTTCTTTTGTTTCTTTTGAAATAGTTTCAGCAACTTCATAATATGTCAATGCTTCACTTCCAGTTAAATCATAAGCCTTGAATTTATGTCCATCTTCAATTAATACTTTTGCAGTAACCTCACCAATATCTCTTACATCAATAAAACTTGTTTTCCCATTTCCCGCTGGCACTTCAATAATTTTTTCATTTCTTAATTCATCACCATGTTGGGATAATAGATTTTGCATGAAAAAGCTAGGTCTTAAAAATGTATAAGGAACTCCAGAATCTTTTATGATTTTTTCAATTTTAGAATGCGGTACAATTGGATTTTTTTCTACACCTAACAATGATAAGAATACAATATGATTAATCCCTACTTCTTTTGCAGTATCTATAACAGGTTGAAAATACTTCTTGGCATCAGCAAGGTGAGGGGGACGTAGAAGAAATAATTTTGTAATCCCACTTAAAGCAGGTTTTATGGATGAGGGGGTTTCAAAATCAAAATAAACTCCCTTACTTTCTTTTCTACGAGTTGCCACCTGAAAATCAACATTTTTTTGCATTAACGTCTTTACAACCTCTTTTCCTACATGACCTGTAGCACCTGTCACTAAAATCATTTTTATCATCCTTTATTTTAGTTTTAAATTTTGAATCATATTTTGTAAAACACCGATTGTTATTTCTATCTCGTCTTTTGGAATATCTTTTATAGAGATCCTAATTACATCATTACTGATATGCTCTAATTCATTTAGTAATGAATTTGCTTTATCTGTTAAAAATACTAGGTGTGAGCGTTTGTCATTTGGATTATGCTTAGTAAGAATCCAATCTTTTTGCAATAACCTTTGAATAATTCCTGTTACTGTTGGGCGGTCAGCAAATAATCTTTCTGCAATCATAGCAGGTGTTGTTCCAGTTGGATGAAGCGAAATATCCTTTAAAACGGCCCATTGTTGAGCGGTTACCTTATATTCTTTTAATTGATTTGTTAATTCCGTTTTTGTCATTACACTTACTTTATTTAATAAATATCCTAAATTATCCATGTATATCCCCTTTAGTTAGCATGCCAATCATATAGTTAGTATACTAACTATATGATTGGGAATCAATTTAATTATATTATTTAGATTAAATAATTAAATGTACGTCAAAAATCAAAACTACTTATAAAATACAGTAACTAATTGTTTTATAAATTTGGATTACCATAAACAAAAAATTGTATGTTTTCAAACATTTCAGAGGCAAACTATCTATTTTTTGTACATATATAGAAAACTACTAATAAAGAACTAGTTTTGAGCTTTTTCAGTAGCTTTTATTGCATTTCCCTTTTAATTAAATGAAATCCTTTTTAAGTACATAATAAAAAACTAGAAAAACTGTTACAAAATCCACTTTTCTGGTTTCTATATACTACAGGCATTAAATTGAAAGTGAGGTTTTAAATAACATGTTAACCATAGAAAACAAAGAAAGTCATGCTACTGACGTAACCTTCGAAGGCTTATTAAAAAAATACTATGTTTACGCTGGTAAATGGATCCTATAGATTTTTAGAACTCAATCTATTGATGAAGAGTTGGCACAAGGAGATTTGTACAATAATCTTTAACTAGCGGGGTACTTTAATTGAGCAATAAACTAAAAATTTTTAACTTCCTTTAACGAATTTCACGTCAACTGGCCTCTCTTGTGATGGTGCCTTTTTGTTTCGATGAGTTAAGTTATAATTATTTGGAACATCTAGATGTGAAAGTGCATTATATATGATGGGAGTATCTTTCTTCCAGCATATATAATGTCTTGGTCAATTGAAGAAGGCTGTGGAAACAGTCGGACTTCATACAAAAAAATGAATCATAACAAAAGCACTACTTGGAGTATGCTTTTGTTATGATTGATAAATTATTTTTTCGTGAGAATTAAATATTAAATTTCATATAATATCCATTCTCATATATCAAAAACGCTTAATATCCTGAATTTAGCGTTATTATTTTACTATACGAATAATAATTCAAATTTTATTTTGGTATAACAGGAACCCAAAGTTCATGCCTTGGTTTATGTTTTGGGCCGTAATAGCATTCTATACATGGTAAATTTGCTAGTTCATACTTAGAAGTTGGAACCCACTCAGAGTATAAACGTTTCCATACATCCACTATGTTTGGGAAAACTGCCCATGTACTCACAGGAATAACAAGGGTTTCCATATCATTTGGTGCTTCCCCATCGTATCGTACTCCCATAAAGTAGGAAAACTCCTCATCTGTTATGGTAGTATCTTTTCCACAAACTCCCAAAAGACTTTCCAGTTTTCATTTCGGATTTTCCCATGACATATCTATCAATTCTTGCATAAACCCATCTTTTTTCGCATTGTTCCAAAGTGTAGGGATTTTTTTAAATGCACTACTTGTCTTTACGAGCTTACTCTTGCCTACAATTCTTAGTTCGAAATCAAGATTTTCAATCCTGTACTCCATCTCGGTATCTCCTTTTATAGAAATTTGAAAGGAAATTTTCGGGAAAGCTTTTAACTGTACTCCTTTATTACGAGCGTTAGAAGGAGTTATTCCATGCATTTTTTTAAAAGCACGTGAGAAAGCATCAGAAGAAACATAACCATATTTAATAGCTGCATCAATAATTCTAATATCGCCTTTTTGAATTTCAAATGCTGCAAGAGTTAACCGTCTTCGTCTAATATATTCTGAAAGTGATACACCTGAAATTGATGAAAACATTCTGGAGAAATGAAACTCAGAGCAACTAGCTGCCTTTGCAATTTTCTTATAATCTATGTCTTCATCCAAGCTATTTTCAATGTATTCTAATGCATTATTCATTCTTTCTAGCCAATCCATAAGTTTACTTCCTTTCAAATATTTACTTTAATACATAACAAACAATAATAACCGACATTTCATGTCTAAAAATGTCGGGACAAGAAATACAACCTTTAATAAATAGTGCATTCTTTTCAGATGTTTTTTCTTTATTTGAAGAAACTATTATTCAATAAAAGGTTTTAAATATTTCGCCTATAAAGTTGATAATCTCCCATTTACCATAACTCTCTATAATTACATCTAATTTTTCTTCAGACCATCTTTTGAACATATCATTTGTGCTTTGAAATTAGATTTTGATATATATTTGTGTACCATTAGGTTACCGTAGCTTCCATAATTAGCTTTGATAGAATTTGAATAATATTTTTTTGACTTTTATATAATACATATTTCCCATCTTTTTTACTGGTAACCAATTTCGCCTTTTTTAGTACTTGAAGGTGCCTAGAAACCGCACCCTCGCTTAAATGACAAATTTGTGCCAAGGATTGGGTGGTTAATGAACGTTCCTGTAATATCCTCAAAATTTGCAGTCTAGAAGGTTCCCCTAAAGCTCGATAAATATCTACCATTTTTTCAATCGGTTGTTCTGGGAATGCCTGTTCTCTTGCTACTGAAGAATCATAAACAATAACAACCCCCTCTTTTATTTCGTCTACAAAAAAATGAGGCCAAACAAAATAGCTAGGCATAAAAATAATAGATTTATCACTTTTCATCTGATAAATTGTTTTAAATGGTTTGTGAAGATACAATTTATTTTTATTATCAATCCAAGAAATGCGCTCTGAGGATAAAGAAGCAATAAATGCTGAAAATCCTTTTGTTTTTAGTAAGGTAGTTTGCTCTACAATTTCATTTAATAATTCACTCTTTAAATCTTCCCATATAGCCGAGAAAATTGTTTGATAATAATCTGTTAGAAAATTTAGCAACCTACGGAATACAAGGAGTGGTCGCCTCTTTAAATCCTCGAGTATATCACTCTTATTACTGAAAGAAAAATCTGTCCATTCAATCCCTTTAGCTAAACTAGGTATAAATCGATTTTCCCTGTGTTCAAAGACAAGTGTTAACTCATGTAGAATTTTACGAGCATTTTTAACAGTTAATTTTTTAGCAAGTAATTCTATCTCCTCTTCAATTGTGAATACAGATTTGTAGATTCCAGGAAGAAGCGTGGGTGGAACTCCTAGTTCAAAGCATAGATTAAAATATTGTAGATCCTTCTGCATATCATTTGTTAAGTTTTTTTTAGCTTCAATAACCCATGGTAAGTGAATCCCGTGATGTTTTGGATTGTTTAATACATGCATGCTTCGAAACATTTCATTCAAAGGTGAAAAAGAAAATTGAATGCGTTGTAACAGCGTTTCTTTGTTATTTGCTATATACGGAGGAAATATAATTTCAATTCCCATATTAATACTCTCTCCTTAAACGATTTGATAAAAACGAAATCGATAGATTATTAAGATAATTTTATTTTATCATTACATTGAAAGTAAAAACACTTAAGGGGGAAATTTATTATGTTAAAGCAAAACGAAAGACTTATGTACAAATCAGAAGCATTTGATAACGAGATGTATTGGGAGCGCGTAAACCGAAGCCTTGGATGGTTAGGCAGCACCGAGGAAGAACAAGTACAAAGACAGAAAAAACTACGTGATGCTGTTGTTGGAATTGCAGGAACTGGTGGTATTGGAGGAGCACTTGCTGCACGCCTTGTTAGAATGGGAGTAAGAAATCTAAAACTTGCAGATCCAGATACATTTGATGTTACGAATATGAATAGACAAATGGGTGCTGATCTGGATCATCTAGGAAAAAATAAAGCTGAAGTTGTTGCTGAAATGACTTACAATCTTACGAAAGATGTAAACATAGAGGTATATCCAGAGGGGATTACTCCTGAAAGCGCTGAAGAATTTATGAAGGATTGTGATTACGTTTTAGACCAGATGGATTTTTACGAAATTCGTAACCGATATGCATTACATCGTGCTTTTCGAAAATCAGACCGTTGTAAATTCATGTTAAAGGTTCCTACAGTTGCTCATGGTACATATATTTATAAATACACAAAAGATTCTATGCCTATCGAAGAAGTATATGATATTCCTGAAGATGCTGCAATGACTCCAGAGGTTATTAAACGACTTATGGAACGCCTTATCCCTGAAATGCCTTCATATCCAAGTAAAGAAATGTTAGACCATTGGTTTATCGATTTAGAGAGAATGCCTATTTTTGCTGGATGCCCACCGCTTGCAGAAGGTGTTTTAGCAGAACGATTAGCATTAGCTATTACAGAACTTGATCAATTGCCAGGTGCTCAACAATTACCAGGATACGCTATGTTTGATACTATGGCTTGGCAATCTAAAATTGTCCATGGTAAGTGGTGGTCTGAATGATTCGACCTGTAACGAAAGTCATTTTATTCTCAGAAGTTAATTCAAAATTTGGTTTACCGTTTCTTCAGGAATTAATACAAGAGCCTTCTATTTCCGTAGAAGCTCTTGTAACTAGTCCCGAAGGAAAGTTATGTTCTTATTATATTGGAGAACCTGATCAAGTTGATTTAGAAAAAGAAGCCAAGGACATTGGCATTCCCGTGTTACGACCGGATAAACTGAATGATTCTAACACAGTAGAATTATTAAAAAATTATAATGCTGACTATTTTATTATTGCTAATTACCAAAAAATCCTAAAAGAAGATATTTTATCTATTCTTAAAGAAGATACTATAAATTTTCACCCAAGCCCATTACCTAGGTATGCTGGATTAGCACCTTTTTTCTGGATGGCTAAAAGTGGAGAAAAAGAAGGTGGCGTTTCATGTATCCAAGTCGTACCAGAAATTGATGCCGGTCCTATTTTAGCTCAATTGCCAGTTGTGATGTCAGGGACTGAAACGGCTTTAGAAATTCGAGAGACACATTTTAAACAATCCATTATTTTACTAAAACAAGTTCTTCAAAAAATTAAAAATAATGATTTCACTTCAAAATTGCAATTATTGTCTAATCGAACCTATTATAGTCAACCAAAAGAAGAAGATTATTTTGTAAATTGGGAACAGGATATAGAATCCATACTCCGCACTATTCGCGCTGGGTATCCACAAGGAGCTTTGGCATTTAATCAATATAATGAAAAAATCCGGATTTTAAGTGCTGAAAGAACAGAATATCCTCAACAAATTCAAAGTATTGGTGTATTTCGTGAACATAACAATAAGATTCTTGTTTCTACAAAAGATGGATGGCTTCATTTACAAATGATTATAAATGATGTTTTATCAACCAGCACACAAATAGATGAACAAGAACATAATGAACAGGTAGTGTCAATTTAATGGATAATACAAATTTGGTTATAAATCGTAAACTCCCCCTTTTTAGTGAAAAATTAGTCATTCTGATTGCTGGTATCGGGATGTTCTTATCAACTTTAGATACAGGGATTATTAATATTGCTCTACCTTATTTAGAAAAAGAGTTTCATTCAACAGTAACTATAACAGCATGGAGCGTTACCATATATGTTATGGCACTGAGTGCAACTATCCTTTTATTTGGAAAAATTAGTGATCGTGTAGGTCGTTTTCGAATATGTTTATATGGTTTTTTCATATTTTTAATTAGCTCTATACTATGTGGATTAGCTCAAGAGATGTGGCAATTAATTGTATTTCGTGCTATTCAGGGTGTTGGTGCTGCTGCATTACAGGCTACATCTGCTGCACTTATTACAACTCTTGTCAGTCCTGAAAATCGCAATCATGCATTAGGTACCTTAGGGGTAATGATAGGCTTAGGACCAATTTTAGGTCCTACAGCAGGTGGGCTTTTCATTTCATTAGGAAGTTGGCGATGGATTTTTTGGATTAACATCCCATTATGTTTAATAGGTTTGTGGGCTTGTTATAAAATTTCTCGATTTATAAAAGAGGAAAAACATCCAGCTCCTATTGATGTGTTAGGAAATATATACTTTACTTTAAGTGCCTTGTTATTTCTTTTCAGCTTATCCCATGGAGCAAACAAAGTAATGGTAAGTATACCTACTTGGGGATATATAATCGCTTCTATTATTTTATTAGGTATTTTCATATTCCATGAATCCAACACTAAGCATCCTATTATAGATGTACATTTATTTCTTAATTCAACCTTTATTGTCCCAATACTTGCAACGATAGGATTTGGGGTGGCATCAGCAATTATTTTTATCGTCCCTCCATATTTTTTACAAAATTTCACGTCATTAACTCCTTTACAAACAGGTTTTGTTTTATTATCAGCTCCACTTGGCCTAGTAATCTTCTCAAGAATAGCTGGGAAGTTCATGGGGCGCTTTGGAACAACCTTATTTATGAGCATAGGTTTAGGGGTTATGTTTATAGCATTTGTCGGCTTAAGTTTTATTGAAGCACAGTGGTCACCGTATCTATTAGCTAGTGTATTGTTTCTATACGGTATTGGAGGTGGCATTTTCCAACCAGCAAATATCGCTTCAATCATGGCATCTGTTTCAAAAGAAAAACAAGGATCCATTGGAGCCATACAACGCATGTTACAAAATGTTGCAATTGCCTTTGGTGCAGCAGTTGCTGCAACATTCATGAGTACACAAAGCTATTTAGGAACAGATGGGCTTATCCAAGCCTTTCGATATTCATGGTTTATTGCAGGCGGATTATTACTCTTTAATATCTTATGCTTCTTAGGATACCGAAAATCTTAAAAATTTTTTCAGTAACAAAAACCGATTTACCTAGGGATAAATCGGTTTTTGTTTAACTAACTGCTTTGCAACAGCCTACTCAACTAAAAATATAAACACTTAAATTAAATATCATTTAGTTTTTATGAAGAAATCCATCATATTTTCATAGGATATAACTTCATTAGTCATGGTTTCATACCGCCCTTTCGTAATTACTTCCGATGCAAGTTTTCGTAAAGTAGAAATAGTAGCTCTATATGCTCCAGACCCAAAACTTATTCTACTAACATTTAAACATTCTAAATCTGGAATAGATGGTGTTGAGTCATGAATCAAAACATTAAGTGGTAAATTTATTTTTTTAGTAAACATGTGAATATGTTCTTTCTGGGCTAATCCAGGGATGAAAATTCCATCTGCGCCAGCATCTTTGTATGCTTGTGCACGTTTCATCGTCTCTTCAACTCTATTATTGTTAAGTATATATGCATCCGTACGTGCATTTATAAAAAGAGGAACCCCTTCTGAAATAGACACATTTTTAATACTCTCAATTTTCTTTTGCTGATATGTCGTATCGTATAAGGAATATATATGATTTTTTTTACTATCTTCTAAGTTTATCCCTACAACACCGCTAGCTATAATTTTTCTTACATTCTCTAATACTTCCTCAATCGTTTCGCCATATCCAGATTCTATATCTGCACTGACAGGAATATTTACAGATTGTGTAATTTTCTCGATAACATCAAGCATGGATTCAAATGGCAGTTGCTCACCATCACTATAACCTAAAGATGCTGCAATTCCTGCACTAGTTGTTCCAATAGCTCTATAGTTTAAGTCTTCATATATCTTTGCACTCATAACATCCCAGGCGTTTGGTAAAATTAATATGGAAGAATCTTGATGATAATCATTAAATATCTTTGACTTTATTAACATGTCATTCATTTTATCTTCCCCCTAAAATACTATCTTGTAACAATTTTACCATTTTGAAAATTAGATTAGCATGGAAATTTACTTATTTTATTAGGAGTGTGAAAAATGGATATTTCTAAAGTGGATTTATTACTACGTTCTGATTCAAGAGTACATATATTATCCTATTTATTAGACGGTAAAGCCTATCCTGCTAGTGAATTGGCTCATGTTGCCAAGATAAAACCTAAAACAGCTACCTATCATCTATCAAAAATGCAAGAAGAAGGAATCCTTTCTATAAAAAAACATGGAAAACATAGTTATTACAGAATTTTTAATTCAGAAATATCAAAAATTCTTGAATCACTTCTTGTAATTAGTCCTCAAGAAAAAATCAAGCCCTTGCGTCAATCATCTTAATCAAGTGAATTTAGACGTGCTCGTACCTGCTATAATCATTTGGGCGGAAAGTTAGGTGTGGCTATTACAAATTCCCTACTAGATAAAGGATACTTAATTAAAAATGATCTATACTTTCATATAACAAAGACTGGTCAAGAATTTTTTAAAGAACTCGGTATTGATATTAATGAAATTACACAAAACCGAAGAATATTTGCAAAGGCTTGCTTAGATTGTACAGAAAGAGAACATCATCTTGCTGGATGTCTAGGAAATGCGTTATTAGAAAAGTTATTACAATTAAATTGGATTCAAAGAGTACCAAAGTCACGAGCAATCAAACTCACTCCTAATGGAACAAAGAAATTTGAACAAATATTTTCTATAGATATTACACAAAGCTAACTTTTATTGCTGGGTATTTTTCTTAGCATGTTTTTAAAATACTGGCGATACCCATGCCCATCAACTTAAGGGGTTGAGATACCTCCAATTGTAAAAAAATGCTATTCTTTTTGTGAAAATATACAGGAAGGATGGCGTTTATTATGAATCTTTTGATTCGAAGTGAACTATAATTGTTTGCTGAAGAATTATATGAACATCTTGCTCCTTCATTTATAGAAAAACTTGCTAGAGAACATAGATTTGCACAACGGAAACGTAAGTTTTCAGGTCATGATTTAGCTACTATCTGTGTCTGGATTAGTCAACAGGTAGCGAGTGATGCTTTAGTACGACTATGTAGCCAACTTCATGTTGTTACATATCTATTATGGTGGCAGCTTTAGAATTACAAAATAATGAATGTTAATTTCACTAATGATAATATTTTTGGTATGATCAATGTATAATAAAAATATAACTCATGTAATAGCCTAAGCGGTATATTTAACCAACGGCCGCTTAGCTAATGAGTTATACCCCTTAGAAAAGGTACCTTGCAGCAGGGGTGCCTTTTCTTTTATTTTTAGCGGTAAATTATTTTAAATTGAAGCTATATAGTTAAAAAGTATAATGATTAAATTGTAATTGAAGTGAAGTATGTATCCCATATGAATATTTTTAAATATTAGAAAGAAAATCATTTGAGCGATAGCTGGTATTCCAATGATAGTTAAACATTGTACCCAATTATAGTTATACGTAGAAAGATGGAGTAATCCAAATGAGCTTCCAGACAATATTAAAGAGGCTGCAATTGAAGCTATGGGGCTTATTTTGAAGGAGCGTATGATCTTATGCCAAAAGAACAATATAGATACAAACATAATGTTTTCTCCGATTAATTGAATTGCAATCCCAGGCGTTTTGTGAAGCATATTAGTAATCCCTTCATCCCCAATAGGATTAGATGTTCCTTTGAATGTTGTAAAAGATATTAGTACGGCTAAAAATAACAACATAATAGCATAAATAATGAAAGCACAGAAAAAAGAAATTTTTATTTGCTGGAAAGTGATTTTTTTAGAAAACAAAAACCATTGATGCCTCATTATAAATAGGAAAACGAATGAAATAGGAAAAGAAAAATAAACAGATTTAATTATGTAGTGCATCAGTATATCTAATTCATTTATATAATTAAGCATGAATGATGGAAAAGGTATGTAAACAGTAATAATACAAAATATGATAAGTATTAGAAAGTGCAGATATGTTTTGGTTTGTACTAAGCAATCTAAATATGTGTTGGCAGCACTTAATGCGTTTATGGTCTGCTTAAACTCTTTACAAACTGCGTTCATAACACTCCTCCATTTTTATAAAAGTATATGTATTTAATCCATCATCTTATATACCATTCTTCCCTAATTGTGTTAAATGTAATGTAATCTAATCTCTACACACATTATAAAATTTCACATACCTTATTTATTAATTATATTTAAAATATAGTCACCAAGGGGATTTCTATGCCAAAAGAAAAAGCATCCCTCTGGATGCCTAACTTACCCTATTTATTAAATACATTTTCATCATGATGATATAAGGAATACTTCTAAAGGATAAATTAAGAACTATTTCTTCATCCTCTTTTCAACCCAACTAATAAAACTGGTACTTAGTTGCTGCTCTTGCAACCAGTCTTGTAGTTTTCTATATTCATCCCAATATGTTTCCTGGTTCCCTTTAATTGACTCTAAATAGATTGATTTTGTTGTAAAATATATAAATTGCTCTTCAGTGTATTTAGCCATATTTTTCACTTCCTTTTTCCCTGCACTTTAACGAAGCTTATTAATTATAGTACAAACGTAACTCTATTAAGCTAACAAAACTAGAGATTTTTCAACTTAATTATAGGTGTAACATCACATCATCATGCTAAGCTCATACAACATCAATCATAGTAGAAGTTGCTTCTTTTTTCTAAAGGCTACCGTGTAGGAAATGGTGCCTCCTATTTATCGATCAATATCAATGGTAAATTAAAGCGATGACTTCACTAATTATAAGTTTTTAATAAACTAGTAAAAAAACAATAAAATATAATAAGAATATGTTAAACAGCTCTTAATCTACTTGTAATGGATTATTTTAAAATTAGCCCTTATTGTATTCCCTTATTGAACAAAACCTCTTATAAAGGAATCTGGAAGTTCGTTTTTAAGTTATAAAAACTAATTTTCGGATTTAGTGTAAATAAAAGGAAAAAAGAATCCATTTTATGGATCCTTTTTCCTTTTATTATTTTGACTTAATGTAATCTGTGTTGTCCTGATAATTGCTCTTCAGCCATTCGAACTAAGCGTTTTGTAATTTCTCCACCGACAGAGCCATTTGCACGTGACGATGTATCTGGTCCAAGTGTGACTCCTAATTCACGGGCAATTTCATACTTCATTTGTTCAATAGCACTTGCTGCAGCAGAAATAAGAATTTCATTTGTATTACTTTCGTGTCTTTGAATATTCATAATTGCACCTCCACCATATTTGTATATAACATGTGCTTAATTATAATATTTATACGTAAGTAAACTATTTTCTTCTATTATTTTTAGGAGAATTCTTTTTCGTTCTCTCTTTACCATATTCCACTAACTGAATTTGAAACACATCTGAATCCTGAATTCCTAACACATTCATTTCTTCTCTAAATGAACGCCAGGACTCTACCTTTATTGATTTTTCTTGGCCATTTCTTAATGTGTAGATTATTGAGTAACTATATAATTAAATCTTCTTACATGTTAAATATTATGCATTTAATTATGTAAAAAAGACATAATTAAACAATTTTTCATATTAAAATTTCACACCAACATATCCGCAAATGAAGTCCCCACATTATTCTTTCTTTTCATGTGCTTCTCTAAATAGATCTTTGTTGTTTGGATATTTTCGTGTCCAAGTGTCTGCATTAAATGATATAAATCCGCATTTCCTTGTTCAACTGCCATGATTGCAAAAGCATGACGAAATGTATGTGCCGTTACAGGATTTTCACGATACTTTAGAAAATCTAAATTTGTCTTTTTTATCATATCTTTTACCTGATTTGATAACGTTTTTGGATTATAAAAATTCCCTCTTTGATTTACGAATAAAGGACATTCATCTCCCCGATCCAATATAGTTTGGAATCCTCTTCTCCGTCTCATTTCGCTAATACATTGGAATAAATGCTCAGAAATGAAAAGTTCACGTACTTTATCCCCTTTTCCTGTGACTTTTAACCAATACTTTCCGTCATAATGTAAATCTTTCACTCTCGCGGTGCACAATTCTTGAATTCTTGCGCCGGTACTTGCTAGAGCTAGTAAAATTGTATAGTTTACTAAATGCCCTTGTTCTTTATAAAACCCTAAAATTTTCATCACTTCATCATAGGATAGGTCTCGATTTGGCCGATCCTGTTCATTTACATTAGCGCGCTGCAGTTCTTCATGAAGAGGCTTTTCAATGTAAGAAAATACGTGAAGATGTTTTAGAAAAGAACGAATGAGCACTGTTTTCTTTGCAAGTGTTGCGACCGCATACGTAGCACCATTTCTACCGTTCTCTACCCGCTTCAACCAAGCATTATATTTACGAATATGCCAGAGCTGTAATGTTTTTAGTAAAGAGTCATTTTGCTGCACCTCTTCCCCATTCAATTCGAATTCCTCTGCATGCTGCACCATGCACTGACAAAATGACAAGATTTCGGACACATAACTCTTTTTCGTATCCTCTTTTCTATTCTTCTTTTCATCCATATCTTTTTGTAAATGTACAAAATGATAAATGACTTCTATATCACTTAAATACGTATACTTACTCTTCCCCTCTTTTTCTGCAACCTCCATCTTCTCTTCCACCTTATCTACATAACCATTGTTATGCAGAAATGGAATGATACCACTTATATTCTCTACATATGTATCCATATACTTACTTTGATTGTTTATAGTAGGTATATTTTCTTTTGAATTGTTATTACCCATAATTCGAATTCACCTCTCCTATTGAAGATTATGAATATAATTCTCTTTATTACCTATAAGTATTATTTTATTTCACTTCTATCTATTATACAAATGATAATTCATTTTCTTTCAGTAAGAATCATATATTCTTCTCTATTTACCTATGTTTATATTTTTTTATAATTTATTAGTAAATAGATATTTTTTAATGGTTTATTATTTAACATTAAAATTACATTTATAATAAAACCAACTATAAAAACTTATTAAAATATAAGACAAACTACAGCTATTTTTAAATTATAATAATGTATAAGAACTTTAATAAATTCTATTTCTTATTTTAAGTATAAATCATATTCTGATATGATATAAACATATCTAAAATACTAGTAAACAATAGTTAAGGAGGTATCCTTTCATGACACAGGATTTATTATTTATTACAAAACCTACAGTAACGACAAAAGAGGCAGCAGACTTATTAGGAGTAACCGTACAGACAATATTAAAGAAAGAAAAAGATGGATTAATAGAATGTGTATATAAAAATAACTGGAAACAATTTGGAAGTAAGATTTTCTATTTGGAGGATATTGAACGCTTAAAAAATAAAGCAGAAGTTAAAGGCCTTAGCACAAAAGAAGCGGCTGAAATTCTTAATGTAGCACCATCTACTATCTTTACATACATCAAATCTGGAAAATTATCTGCGACAATGGTAGAAAAACGAGGAAAACAAGTATATCTTATCGATGAAGAAGAGCTAGAGATTTTTATGCTTGATTATGAAAAAGCTAAAACAAAGGAGCGAAAAACATTCATCACTAAGATTCAAGATGAAGATATATATCTATATCAATTATTAAGACATCTACATACCGGAAAAACAGCTAGGGTAATAGAGGTCAATGGAGCAGATGGAAAAATTCTTACAGAGGATGAAGAAATTTTCCCACTATCCACTTATAAGGAACATGATTATTCCTTTGAACCTCTTCAAAAACAAGCGGTAATTACAAAACGTGGGTATTTATCTTTTTCATTTAAAAAGCCTCAATTATATAATTCCATTACTTATAATCTAATTAACTTATTTTATAAAGAACTTGGTGTCACAAATATGCGATTGACTATTACATCAGATACTATCAAATTAGAAATTAAACCTTTCGTATTACAAGTAGAGCCATTACAATTTCAAGAAGAGATTAAATACTTACATTCTCATATGATATCCGGCACGATACTTCCACATGTAGAAGGGATTTACTTTAAAAGTAATGTAGAGCCATTAACTTTTCATGCAGATCATGAATTCAAGCAAAAAATAGTGCAAGTGGCAGCGGATGCAGGTATGGGACAGGAAGAATTCTTATTGCAAGCTGTAAAATCTTATATAAGAGATTTAGAACCACGATAAATATTTATTAAGAAAAAAAAGCGTAGGAATTGAATCTTTCTACGCTTTTTAAAGTATTCAATTTAATTACTCATTTCCATGAAATCACCATATGCACTATCAACTTAACAGGAATGTTTATTAATTTAAATCAAGACAATCTTTGCACAAAAACCATATATACTAGTAAACATACTTAAAGGAGAACAGAACATGATAAAACATATACTCAGTTTCATACTTGGAACATTTGTTATGATAACTGGTTTCTTTTGGGTTATTCCCTACACCCTCGAATCAATTGACAGTAATGTAAGCTATATTACTCGTGACAAAAAGTATTTTAGTAAGCTATATGAATATGACATTAATCTGTGGATAATTGCAATCCTTATATTTTGCATTTTTTCTACTATTTCTGTTCTTATATTAAAGTCACCTAATTATAATAGGAAAAAAAGCACTCATATAAAAAAATATAGTCAAACAAATCAACGAAAAAAAGCAAAGAGAAGGCTTCGTAAATAATTGTTTTCTTATGTTAAGAGATAATAAAGTTGTTTAATTATTTTTGAACTAACAGTGCAGGATAGTTCAATAGGTTCTGGTGCAAAAACTTCAAAATATCTAAAAAAAGTCTTTCAGACTTGGACATACTGATACTATTACTCTAAAAAAAGATGTGATTGGTATGGAAAAGCAAAATCTATTCAAGTGGAAACATTATCAACCGGATATTATTTTATTAACCGTGAGATGGTACCTACGGTACAACCTCAGTTTTCGTGATTTAGTCGAAATGATGGAAGAACGCGGGCTATCCCTGACTCATACACCTATCATGCGATAGGTTCATCATTATGGTCCCGAATTAGATAAGCGAGTACGACGTCATTTTAAGTCAACCAATGATTCTTGGCGAGTCGATGAGACTTATGTGAAAGTCAAAGGTCAATGGATGTACCTATCTCGTGCTGTTGATTCAAAAGGATATACAATTGATTTTCATTTAAGCAAAACAAGAGATCATAGGGCTGCAAAGCGTTTTTTCAAGAAAGCTTTGCAGGCTTTCCATGTTTCAAAGCCCCGTGTGATTACAGTGGAGAAAAACCCGGCCTATCCTATAGCGATTGAAGAGTTGAAGACAGAGAAAAAGATGCCTGTGGGCATCCAAATAAGGCAGGTAAAATACCTTAATAACATTGTAGAGCAAGATCATCGTTTTATTAAAAAGAGAGTTCGTTCAATGCTAGGGTTGAAATCTTTTCGTACAGCTAAATCTATTCTTTCAGGAATAGAAGCGATACATATCATTAAAAAAGGCCAACTTATTTTACGGGACAAGTCTGTCCAAAATGAAGTGAAGTTAATTCATCAACTATTCGGAATGGCTGCATAAGAATAGATTTCATTAGGAATCTATATACCTCTTTCAAATAAATACAATCTTTACACCAGAACCTATTTTTTAATATCTACACCTATTTTAATAATTTTCGGATCATCAAACTCTTTAAAAGCGTTTCTTGTATCTACTATTAGCTTACTATTCTTAACCACCATATTGCTATCATATGCCTTATGATTAGTAATTAAAATTATACAATCATATTCAGATAGCCTTGAATATTTTAATTCAACTGAAGAGACTTTTTCCCCGTATTTATCTGTAAATGAGCGAGCATGTGGGTCATTATATTCAACACAAGCTCCACTATCTCTTAATAACTCAAAAACTTCTAAACCTGGTGATTCGCGTAAATCATCAATATCCGGTTTATATGCCATGCCTAGTAACAATACTCTTGAACCCATTATAGGCTTTTGGTGGGTGTTTAAAGCATTACTCACTTTGTTATAAACATATTCTGGCATTTGTTTATTAATTTCCTGTGCAGTATCGATAAATCTACTAAAGAAATTAGAGCCTTTCGCCTTCCAAGCTAAATACATAGGATCCAGTGGAATACAATGTCCACCAATTCCTGGACCAGGAGTAAATTTCATAAATCCAAATGGCTTTGTATTAGCTGCATCAACTGTTTCCCAAATATCAATCCCTAATTTATCACACAACATAGCCATCTCATTAATAAAAGCTATATTAACACTGCGAAATGTATTTTCAAGAAGTTTACTCATCTCTGCAACTTTGGGCGATGAAACGGGAACTATAGTATTAATAAAATTACTATATAAATCTACTCCCAATTTGGTACATCCTTTAGTAGTTCCACCTAATACTTTAGGTGTGTTTCTTGTATTATAATACGTATTTCCTGGATCTATACGTTCAGGAGAAAAACATAAGAAATAATCATCTCCTACTATATAGCCTTGATTATTTAATTCTTGTTCAATTAGTTCTTCAGTAGTTCCAGGATATGTAGTACTTTCTAACGTAATTAGTAGACCTTTATGCATATATTTCTTAATTTCATTCATAGCAGCAATAATATAGCTCATATCTGGCTCCTGAAACTTAGTTAAAGGAGTTGGTACACAAATACTCACTGCGTCTAAATCCTTAATGATTTCAAAATTACTAGTAGGAGTAAAATTACATGATTTTGTAATAAATTCAATTTCTTCATTGCTAATGTCCATAATATAAGAATTGCCATTTAAAAGTTGATCTATCTTTTTATTATCTAGGTCAATCCCATATACAACATAACCAGATTTTGATAACTCCACTGCTAATGGTAATCCAACATAACCTAACCCAATAACCCCTACTTTTGCATTATGATTTTTTATTTTTTCTCTTAATTGCCTATAATAATTATTCATATTTAGTTCTTAATATCTCCTATATATAATGATTCTGATCGGAAAATTGTATTATCTCTACTTTGCTCTAAAATATGTGCATTCCATCCTACAATTCGGCTAACCTAAAAGTTGGTGTGAAAAGTACTGGATCTATATTTATAGTATTCGTAATAAAGGCTGCATAAAAATCAACATTTGTATATAATTTTTTATTGGTTTATACTCCTTTAGGAGTTGTAGCGCTAATTTTTCAATATAAAGCGCAAATTCTAGGTATGTATCATTTTCTTTATATTGGGATATAATCTCTTTGAGCATTTGCCCTCTAGGGGCGTTAGTTTTATATACTCAATGACTAAAACCCATTATTCGCTCTTTATCCTTCAACTTTTTTCGCATCCAAGATTCTGCATATTTCATTTTTTTTATCTCATTTAACATATTAAAAACAACTAAAAGAGCCCCACCGTGTAATGTTCCCTTCATAACTCCTAATGCACCGGAAACCACTGAAACCATGTCAGTTTCTGTTGAGGTAATTACTCTTGCCGCAAACGTTGAAGCATTTAGTCCATGCTCCATTGTTAATATCATATAAGTCTCTAATACTTTCGAATGGATAGAAGAAAGTATTTTTCCAGTTATCATATATAAATAATTTTCGATGTGATTGAATTCTTGGCTTGGCAATACAAAATCTAAATTTTTTTCTTTTCTATACAAATTGGCTATAATAACTGGCATCGCGGCAGTTAATTGGATTGCCTCATCTATAGTCGGTCTAGATTTAATCTCATTTGTATTAATAGAAGAAATAACCGTTCGAATTTTACTCAGCATATCGATTTCTGTGAGCAGCTTTTCAATTAATTTATATACATATAAAGGTGATTTTCTATATATTTTTAGTGTTTGAGAAAAAATATTGAGTTGACTTTGGCTAGGTATATAACTATGCCATAATAAATATACGATTTCTTCAAATGAAAATCTCATTACTAAATCCATTGATTGAATATCCTATATATATTAGTTGCCCCTCTTCTCCATTAATACTACTTATTGCGGTCTTAGTATCCACAACACCTTTTAAACCCTCTTGAAGTATTTCTTTTCATCCTTCTTTAAATATTCTTGAGCCTTTAATAATGAAAAAATAGAAGCCGAATTTTCTTAGAGTAGAAAACTCGGCTCATTTAATTCAAAAAACGAAAATATATTTCAAAAAATGTAAGTTATCTCCTTATATGAGAAACATCTAAAATTAACTAAAGAAAACTTTTAGATTAGAGAAACTATTTTATTCAAAGTATCAAAATGAGTAGAGATAAATTTCATTCTTATTAACCTTTTCGTTTGAAATTGGACATTGTCTGTTTCATACACAGAATAGTCTTTCAACAATATTGAGAAATAAAATGAAATCATCCACTGTTTCTCTTTAATAGAAAAATGTTGGAGTACATTATATGATTTTAAATATATTAATAAGTTTTGAAAAATATTCTCTTTAGTATTTTGACTAATATTGATTGACTCGAAAAAAAAGCGCATCACTTCATATATTCTTGGGAAAGAGGAAGCTTGGTCATAATCAATAAGGAATAATTTATTTTCACTTTGGATTATATTATTGAGATGCATGTCACCATGAATGACATCCTTTGTAAATAATATATTTTGAACAGCGACGATTTTTTCTTTATTTAACATGAATATTTTTTTGTATTCATTAGTATAAAGGTTCTCTTTGAGGTTATTTAAATCTTTGACAACCTTAGTTAGTTCAATATTTTTGATTTTATTAATTAACCTACCCTTTGGATAATCATTAACCTTTCTATGAAAATCCCCTAAAAAATCACCTAATGTAATATAATCCTTTGCGTTAAGCATAGATACTTCTTTTATATGTCCCTCTATAAACTTATATATTATTTGACATGTCCCGTCATTATTATGTTTTAAAGTAGCGAAGTTACAAAACCCTTTTTCAGCACAATAATTAGTGAAATCCAGTATTTTCTGTACTGTTTCAACATTGTCTTTTTTATAAGTTTTGATTACGTTATCCCCTTTTTTTTCTAGTAAATTTCCTGAATAACCTTGATTCATTTTTTTTCAAATTCATAAATCTCGAGTGCTTCATTAATACCAGTCGATATATCGTCACTTTCTGTTATTGCATCTAAAAGATTATTAGCTCTAGTCTTGAAAGGATCACACATCTTAGGACATAATTCTTTTATGTCAAAATCTTTATTAGCGTTTTCCCAAATTGTTTCAAAATCATATTTTAAGACATTGTCATATCTAACGCCATCTATAGGCGGATGGTAATTACATGCATAAACATTACCATCAGAACTTACGTTTGAAACCAGTTTATTTATTGTACATTTATTAAAAGTTCTAATTTTATCATTCTCTTCTAATTTATGAATTGTTACCAATTTAAAGTAGCCATCTTCAAAGTCTTGTCGAATACGTTCAAAATCTCTTTTAATTTCTTTAATCATTTCATCGTCTACATTCAATCTTGAAGCAATATCTGTCTTTATTCTAAAATTATGTACTCCAATTGACTTTAATATGCCTGCTAAATCATACATTTCTTTGTAGTTGTATGCATTAACTATGAATCCGATGTTAACGTCTAAATTGGAATTATATTTCTCTCTGTTATCTATTAACATCTTTAAGTTATTAAGTATTGTTTCAAAATTTTTGGTTTTTTTATCTTCAGTTTTTAAGAAATCATATGTAGAGCCATTCCCTGCGTCTAGACTAACTAATATGTAATTCATCTTAAGTATAGTTTCCATATTGTTTTTATTAATTAATAGGCCGTTGGAAAACATCCCAACTTTTATATCATTTGTAGCCAAATATTCAATTGTTGGAATTAAAGCCTTTGAAGCCATCATGGGCTCGCCTGTTATTCCAGAAAAGCTCACTTTTTCAACTCCAAATTTTTCTTTCTTTCCATCAATAATATATTCTTTTTTATAACTAACAAGAGACTTTGCTAAATTCATTAAATTTTCTGGTACAGTTAAGGCATTTTTTACATTTGTTGTTTCTTCATTATCAACATTTTGTCCTATGCACCATTTGCAAGATAAATTACAAGTTGCAGTAGGATGAATTAACACTTCATACGGTGGTAAAACTTCCCCTTGAAGAATTAACTCTAATCTTTTTCGGTGCTCCATTAGTATTTTCATCTCATTAAATTCATGGGGAATATCATTTCTAATCATTTGTTTTAATTTAGCCATTGTTTACTTCCTCCAACCTCGTTTTTAACTCCCATAATGCAGTTTTATTACTATCAAACTGTAATAATTCCACGGCTTCATCGTAGGCAACCCACTTAAATTCAGTGTGTTCATCACTTAATCTAATTTCTTCATTTGATAGTTTTACTGCAAATGAATGTTCAGATACAACATATAAATCATTCCATTTATCATTATCCTTAAAATATTTTTTAGGGACGCTGCAGCAAGTATCTAAGTGCATTAATTCATTGTTCGAGAAACTAATTCCAATTTCCTCTTGGACTTCTCTGAGTGCACTTTCTGCTAAGCTTTCCCCAAACTCTGCGCCTCCTGATACAAATTGCCACCAATTCATATCCTCCCTTTTTAGTATACAAAACTTTATATTCCCTTGATCTATGATAAAAGGAATAACAAGAACCTGTTTGGGCTGCCTAGACATACAATTTACCTACCTTTATAAGAGAATCTGTAATATAAATTTCCTGCTCTTCTGTGAGGTTAGGGTGAATAATCACACAAAAAAGTCTATCTGCTATTTCCTCAGAATTTTCCAAACCATCGAAACTTGCATTATGTTTAATAAAATTATTTGTTTTATATGTAACATTATTAGCTATGCAACTTCCTACGCCATATTTATCATATAGAACATTCATAATATTATCCCTATCATCTTTACTCATGTAATTTGGGAGTATTATAGAATACAAATAGTAGGTATTAAAATACTTATTATTATTTACAGGTAAAATCCAATCGGGAAACTCTTTTGATAAAATTTCAGTTCTTTTTACAGCTAAATTTCTTCTTAAAGAGTTATTAAAATCAAGCTTTTTTAACTGTTCTATTCCAATAGCAGCTTGAATGTTAGTCATTTTAAAATTACTTCCCCATATTTTCCCCATACCAAAACTTCTGTACGCTTTAATTTTTTCTGCTAAATCTAAATCGTTAGTTGTAACCATTCCTCCTTCCCCCAAGGTATTCATTTGTTTTTTTCTTTGAAAACTAAAGAAAGTAGCCCACGATAAATTTCCTGTTTTTATACCATTTACTGCACTTCCACAAGATCGAGCGGAATCACTAATTAATTTTATTTGTTTACCAGTTTTCAAAGAATAATCATTTAATTCTTTCAGTATCTCGTTCTCATCACAGCCTAGACCATTCATATGAGTTATAACAACAGCTTTAGTTCTCGGTGATAATTTTCTTTTCAAACTATCTATGCAGATATTTAGATTATTAGTAGAGTCGCATAGAATTAATTTTGCTCCTGTGTTAATTATTGCAGAATGTGTTCCATGAAAATTAATTGCTGGTGAAACTATCTCGTCGGTGGGCTTACAATCCAAAGCTTTTAATATCAAGTCTAAGGCTGCACCACCTCCATTTATGGCAATTGAATAATTACACCCTATATATTTTGAAAAAGCATTTTCAAATTCTGAAATTTTATCTTTGTAATCATGTAGATTCCAAGAATAAAACTTTTCTAATTCCTCCAAAATAGCTTCTCTTTCTTCATCTCCATAAATTGAGCCTGGTGAGGGTTCTCCTATACTTAATTGCTTGTCAACAACCATGGTTTAATAATTTCCCTTCTATAAAATTCCGAAATTCACTCTCTAATGATTCGTTATAACCTAATCTGTATACTGGTACACTATTTTGTAATTTCAAATTATTATTGGGTGTTCCTAATAGCTCTTTTTCTAAAAATAAATATTCGTTACAAATAGTATCGAGAATTTGAGAATTAAGGAATTGATCTCTTTGTTCGCCTTTTAGTTCATTGATTGATAAATGTTTTAATTTTTTATCGTAAAATGGATTAATAATCATATCAACTTTCGACTCGAATTTAAAGTTAACATTTAAGAGTTGTGATAGTTCTTTAACACTTAAATATAATTTAATATCACATTTGTCAATTCCCCCATTAATTGTTTTTTCATCCAATGAAAGGGAGTTAAACTTAGAAAAGAATTCTTCGTTATCTGTTCTATTAGTTTTTAAACTAACACCATTAAATTTTTTCAATATTGTTCCCACACGAAGCCCTGCTGCTATAGGAAAGCTGATAACATTCATTCTACTTTCCGCATTTCCTTTAATTGCCACCTTGTCGTTAGATACGAAAATACCTGTAAACATTTGAAGTAAGTTAATCAAAGTAGTCGATTTTCCAGCAAACTTATCTCCAGTAACTGCGATACCTTTACCATTTATTTCGGCAAAAGCTGAATGAAAGAATGTATACCCATCTTTTATAACAAGAATTTGTATTAGTGTTCTAATAATTCGCATAACAAAATAATCAATAGTATTATTCATATTATGAGAAAGATAGTCATTTGAAACTATATTTATAGTTTTTTGTCCTTTTCTTATAGATACGTAAAACACTTGATTTTCTACTATTACTTCGTGGTACTCTTTATTATTTTCACTCAAATAATCGTATGTAGTTTGAGTATCATCATAAGTAATTATCCACTTATCTTTTAATTTATCTCTCTCTACATCTCTTATTATTTTTTCATTTGAAAAATAATCCTCTATCCAATCAACTAATAAGGGATATTTAGTTTGAAAGAAGACTTCCCAATCGAGATAAGTAATATTATAAGTATTCATTAATGTCTATCTCCCTAAGCTATGGTTTATATGAATATAAAAATTATAAACATACTTAATCATTGTATCCTTATAATACCAACTATTCAATAAAATTCTAAAAAAAATATTTAAATAAATATAAGGATTCAAAATTTATTTTCATAATTTAAAATTGAGAATTTTAATTGCAAATCAAAATTCTCAATTTAACGATTATATTATCTAATGATTCCTTAGCAAGTTTAGACTTTTCTACCATATGAATAAAGCTATGAACTAAGCTATCAAAACAAAGGTATTCAACTGGGATATTTGCTTTCTCTAGATGTAATGCATAAAGCTTTCCATCATCTCTCAGCGGATCTAGTTCAGCTGAGATAATGAGAGGTCATTTGCTTTTGCTAATAAAGGGGAGGCGTACAACTCTTGACCTTGGCTCTCATCTTCTAAATAATGGTTCCAAAAGACCTCCACCTTTTCTTTTGTGAGATTAAAATTATAGTTAATATTATAAGATTCAGTATTGTAGTTAGACTTTATCACGGGAGTTATGAGAATTTGAAAAGCTAGTTTAAAATCCTTATTATCTCTTAGTTTTAATGCAACTGCTGCAGCTAAATTAGCACCTGAGCTTTCCCCACCAAATGAAAGGTTACTTGCTTAAATTTCTATATGACCATTTAACTACCATATAACAGTCTTCTAATGGAATAGGGTAGTTACATTCAGGGGCCAATCTATAAGAGACCGATAATACTAAGCAATTCACCTCTCTAGATATATGGCTACATATATAATCACTGCTGTCTAAATCACTAAAATCCCAGCCCCCTCCGTGAAAATATACAAACAGTGGAAGGTTCTCATGAATTATTGGTTTTTATATCCGTACGGGGATATTATAGCTATCACTATCAATCATAGTGTTAATGATGTCTAAACCTTCATATGACGGTTTAGAGAAAAATTTTCTTGCTTTTTTATCATAATATCTCATTTGTTCAGGCTTAGTTTCCTCTATTAATTATTTCTTCTCTTATGTCCTTCAATAGTTTACTAATTTCAATATCAATTGACATAGCTGTTTCTCCTCAATATAGTGAATTTAGTTAATCTAATTTTTGAATTTGAGCTCCATATTATATCAAATGTTAATTTTTTAAAAACTTTCTTAATTTAGTTAGTTTTTTGTTTAAAACATTCTAGAAAACATTAACAAAACCAAATTAGTTAAATTATTATACTAAGATAAAAATGGTTCAACTTAAGAAAATATATTTTGCAGTCCAAGGCATTTAGATTAATTTTTCTATCGTCAACAAACAAATTAATTTTAATATATAGATTATTATATATTTTAAATTAATCTTCTCATATAAAATCAAATTTATCTATATCATAATCTTTAACGTAAATAAATGGAAATGATTGTTTTAAACTTTAAAAAGTTATAGAATTTCATCTTAATTAGATTAATTTTTGAAAGCTTTGGTTGTAATAAAGAGACATTTTATACTCAGTAAAATAATGTTTGACAATGTAAAAAAAACAAATTACCATAAAATGGTCAAATAATAAATTCCAATATTATGAGCAATAAAGTATTTAGTATGTAAAAAATAAAGGAGATATTCATGAATAACAAAACTTTAAGAGATGAATATAAATTGGTTATATTATTAGCAAAAAAAGATCTAAACTCACATGAAAGAGAATACTTAGTGGATTTACTTCATAAAAACCTAGAGTGGGACAAAGTTATTGGGATGTTGGAAATGCATCGTGTGGCTGGAATAGCATGGTTAAATTTAAAACAATACTTTTTTAACGAAGATAGTAACCGATGCTCTTTCCCAAGATTATACAAATACCTTAAGAATGCTTATTCCTCACAAAAATGCAGAGCAGACGAACAGTTTAAATATACATCTGTAATCTGTGAATCATTAACGGAGAACAAAATAGAATATGTTCTATTAAAGGGTATCAGTTTATCTAAATATATTTATGAAGATTTTGGACTTCGTGACTTTAATGATAATGACATTTTGGTTCATCCTAATGATATTGAGCGAGCTAAAAGTATAATATTATCACTTGGATATGAACAAGGCGAATATATACATCATAATAAAATAATAAAACCCAATCGTAAAAAAATACTGGTAAGAAAACTTAGTTCACATGAGATAGTTCCACTTGTAAAAAATGTTGCGGATAGTGAACATTTTCTTACTCAACACATAATTGATCTTCATTTTTCTGTTAATTTGATGACTAAAAATCACAACATCAATATTATTGATGAGCTTTTTGCAAAAAAAGTTGAAGTAGAGATAAATAGTCAAAAGATATTTATGTTGAATAAAGAAAGTTTACTAATATTTCTAGCAGAACACTTTTATAAAGAAGCTATTTGTTACAGGGATGTTAAAAAGCATAAAGATTTGCTTTTATATAAATTATGTGACATCTATTATTTACTTACTAAAGAAGAAATAGATTGGAATTCGGTACTTGCTTTTGCAAAAAAATATAATTTTGAAAACCAAATATTCTTTGCACTTAGATATGTTCAAAAAATATTTGATACATCCTCTTTTGATTGGATTTTAAATAGCTTAATTGTAAAAGAAGATACACTATTAAATAATGTTTATCACTATGATAGTGATAATCTTGCTTTCGTTTACAGTGATGGGAACTTAATTGAAAGAATGTTTGATATCTATAAGGTAAATAAAGAACTAATTAACCCTAAAATGTAATTTAGAGGAAAGTTTTAAGTTGTCTATTATTTGTTATTCACTAAAAACAATTTTAAAAATAAAAGGGAGATCCTATGAATGAGAATTATAAGTATGAAACAGCCGTTTTTGATATAGATGGTACACTAATTGACAAAAATGAAACTTTATTTGAAGGAGTTTTGGAAGGGCTAACTTTACTTAAATTAAACGGTGTAAGTTTATTTATAGCTACAGGGAGAAATGTCCAATCGATTAAAAATTTGAGAGTTTCTCAAAATTTCTTTAACTTATTTAATAGTAACCTGGTCCTTAATGATGGAAATGTAATTTATAATTACTTAAAAGATGAAATAAAGATTTTAAAATCCATACCGAATTTAACAGTTAAATCTATAGTACATAATTATTACGCTAATGCATCATTTGTAATTGAATCTAATGGTTTACTTTATTCAAATTCTAAAAGAGCTCTAATGAAATATAAATTAATTTATAGGATTCCAAGGGATGCCATAAAAATCATAGATATTAAAGAACTAAGCGAACTTAATAACGTTACAGAAATACATCTATTCTATGAAACTAATAAAATTAGTATGGAAGAAATTTTATTTCAAAACGTTGATTTAAGCGGTTATAACATCCGGTATCTTGGCGGTATCAAATTATATCCAGCTAATTCTTGCAAAGCTGAGGGCTTAAAAAAAATAATTAACCCTATGGGAATTAATCTAAATAATGTAATTGCCTTTGGGGATGCAGAAAATGATAAAACTATGTTAGAAAAGTGTCGTTTAGGAGTTGCTGTTCCTAATTGTAGGGAAGCTCTGCATACAGTAGCTAATTTAAAGCTTAAAACAAGTTTAGGAATTTATTTAAGCAATTGGAATAGTTCACTAAAACATATGCGGAAATAAAAAAGTATTGCTATATTTCATTAATATTAATAGGTGTAAAATAATGGGGCTGCAAAGTACTTTTCTAAGTAATCTTTGCAGCCTTTTCACGCTCTAGGTCATTATGTTCAATTCTTTTCTATTTAAAGATAAGAAAATTGCACCACTTGAAATATTGTTATTAAAAATCAAGGGATTCTTAGGTACTTAATTTATTTTTTAGTGATTAACTGTCTAACTTAATCTACGGGGCAATAGATCCGAATCAAATAACGACATCTTTCCATTTGCAATCTTTAAACGATCATTATGATACATTAAAGAGGCTGCCCTTAAATCCCTAAAAGTGCGCTCTAATGTAGTTTCTGAATTTTTCAAATAACCATGATATAAACCTGCTACTTCAATTAATTTATCCACTGCTTTAAAAAGGTTTTCTGATCCTATAATTTTTAAATTATTTAAGTGAATATTAAAAGTCCTTGTACGCAATATATCTAATTGTTTGCTATTGTAATTTTCTTCATATACGTCAACTACATGATTTAGATATATATCAACTGTATCTAACAATAAACGGATCTCTGATAAACGATAAATCATAATATCAGAATTATATTTCTTTATCGACTTGTTTTTTCTAAATATTTTTATTAGCTGTTTAAAACCATTTTTAGCAGCACCTAACCAACTTGATACCCACATAATATGGGCCATTGGTATTAATGTATATTGAGCAACTTCCTCAAACTTAACTTTAGTCACTATATTTTTATCCTTTAATAGACCATTAATATGCATTGCCGTACTCTGAGTTCCTTTCATTCCCATAGCATTCCAATTGCCAACTTGACTAATTTTCAATGCCGTTCGAAGCGCATAAATTAAAGAAACTTCAGAATCTAAACCATCTTCTTCTGCTTTTGTAGTAATTAAATAAGCATCCGCATAGGCACCACCAGTAACTGTAGGTGCATCTCTATTAATATGAAATTTATCTTTTGAAATCCAATTTAAAGGAGAATGGGATGTTAATAAATGCCCACCTTTTCCATATTCAGATGTTACTGATGCTATGTATAACTGTTCTTTAACTATTTCATTAAGTATCGCTTTTTTCGATTCATTATTTGTATATTTAACCAATGTCATTACCTGCTGACAGTGCATTCCCCATATCATTGAAGTTGATAAACAACCGCTACCTAAAATTTGAGCTACCTCAGATGCCTCTTTTATACTAATCTCATCCCCGTTATATTCTTTAGGGATTAATAAGCTCATGAAGTTACTTTTTTTCAGAAAATTCAATCCATTAACAGGGAATTTATTATACAAATCAACTTCTTCAGATTCACTAACTAATAAATCTCTTATTCTCCATGCTTTATCTATCAAATATTCTTTTTTATCAATTTCCACTTTTCTAATCGCTCACTCTCCTTTTAACTTGCTGACTATACTCCATAAGTTATGACTACTTGAAAATGTGTCTTCAGTTAATAATTCATCAGGAAAGATTATTTCATAAGCTTCTTCAATTTCTAATAATAATTCAATAGAAGCTAAGGAATCTAATCCCAATTCTTTTAAATCTTTATTTTGATTATTAATATTTAATTCTTCTTGAAGGTGTGTGTTCATAATCTCTATAAAAACTTTATCCATTATTCTCTACTCCTCTAACAATCTTTAACGTGTGAGAACATATCACACTTTGATTTTTAATTATTATTTCTTTGGGGATTTCTCTACTTAAGAAGGCAATTAAGCTTGCAGTCAACCCATATGCTCCTACATTAGGTACAAATACAACATCGCCTGGTTGTAACTTACTTACACTAACATTTTTCGCCAAATAATCTAACGGTGTACATAATGGCCCAACAATAGTAACAGTTTCCACTTTTGCGTTATCTTCTACAGATATATTTAATTTAAGTATATTAAGTTCTATGGTAGGTATTCTCCTTAATCCAGACATTCCCCCAAGATGATTAATACCAAAGTCTACGATACAGTATTTTCGACCTTTGCTTTCCTTCACAGACTGCACAGTTCCTATTAAACAACCACATGTCGCTGTTAAGTATCTACCTGATTCAAACGCAATAGTTGGCCTATGATTGTCCTTAAAATGCTTATTTAATAAAGCCTCTAAACTATCCTTCAATTCCTTATAATCTGGTAGGTCTAAATCTTTTCCAAACGGTGCTGCAAATCCCCCGCCAAAATCTACAAACTCAATATCAATAGATAATTTATTTTTCAAATTTAATATAGTTTCCAATATATTAGTATAATTCTCTACCAGTATATCTATATTATTAAAATTAGATCCATTATAAATATGAAAACCATTTATCTTTAAATTTTTATTACCCTTAAACAATTTAATTATATCACTATTAAGACACTCCTCATCAAAACCGAATTGAGAGGGAATGCCGGTCATTTTAATACTAGCGTTACCAACATTAAACGAAGGATTTATTCTTAAAGTAATATTTATTAATTTGCTATGATTCTTCGTTAAATCATTAATTATTTCCAATTCATTGAATGATTCAACAGAAAAATGACTAACATTCTTTGAAAGTGCATATTGTATCTCTTTTTTAGTTTTTCCTGGACCAGTATATAAGCAATGCTCTGGAGACCCACCAACATCCAATACAGTGTCTAGTTCACCAATAGATGAGATTTCAGCATAACATCCAAGATTGATTAAGTGTCTAGTGATCTCAGGGTTAGGATTTGCCTTTAGAGAGTAATAAATTATACTTTTATCAGGAAGTGAATTTATTAATTTTTGATATGATTTAGTTAATTCTGCTAAATTATAAACGTACAATGGACTACCATATTCTTCAACTAAACAATTGTAATCAACCATCTAAATCTGACTCCTAATCTCTCGTAGTTTTGACTTATCAATTTTTTTATTTACAGATACAGGCATTTCTTTTAAAATTAAAATTTCATCTGGTATTTTATAAGATTCTATTCTTTCCATAAGCATTTCCTTAACATAACTTATAGATTTATCTGTTTTTAAAAAAAGTATAGATTTTTTAACCAGGTCATCAGGCGGGATTAATACAGCTATTTCTGCTAAATTGAGATTATAAACTGTATCTTCAATTTCTTTTGAACTAATTCTAAAACCTTTTTGTTTATAATAGTCACCCGTTCTTCCAATAAAATAGAGATAACCATCGTTATCTATTTTAAATGAATCTCCTGTGTAAAGGGTATTAATTACTCCATGGATGTTCTTTTTAAATTTCTCATTAGTAAGAGAGTTATTGTTCCAATACCCTGTCATGACGTTAGGACCTTCTACTACTAACTCACCAATTTCTCCTATTTTTAAACTAATACCCTGTTCATTAACAACATAGCACTTAACACCTTGTAAAGGTTTTCCAACCGAACCGGGTTTAATAGCAATTTCATGTGGTTTTAGTATCGATACCCTTTTACATTCAGTCAGACCATACATAGGATAAATTTTGCAATTAGGGATTAACTCTTTAAGCTTTGAAATATATGATAAAGGCAAACTCTCACCAGTATTAGTAATAATTCTTAGCGGAACATCGTTACAATATCTAGGTAACAGCTTAATTAGACCCTCTGTTAAATGTGGAACAGAAGGTAAAATAGTAACTTTCCATTCCTTTAGGAACTTTACAAATTGGACCCCAGCTAGACTAACTTCTCCCAATGCTAAAGTCGCTTTATTATAAAAGCTTAAAAATATTTGGTATAGGCCATAATCAAAGGAAAAGGGTAAAAAATTACCAACTATATCACAATCATTAATTTCTAAAACTTCAGATATTGCTCTAGTGCAAAATATAACATTAGAATGGGGGGAAACAACGGCTTTGGGCCTCCCAGTACTTCCAGAAGTATAAATCAATAATGCTAAGTCCATTTCTTCAATCTCATCAGATAGCAATTTGTGTTTATCATAATTTTTTATTTCTTCTTTGACAGTATTCATCAACATTATTGGATTTATAGATGTTTTTGATGAATTATATTCTTCACTAATTATTAATTTTGGATTACAGTCACTAACAATATAGTCGTAATTATATTTTGTAGTCTGCGAATTTATAATCACAGAGACACCACCAACACGAGAGATACCCATTAATAAGCAGATTAAATCAATACTATTTGGTAGTTTTAATAATATTCGATCCCCTTTTTCTATACCTTGTTGTAATAAAAAATTACCAAATTGAAAACTTCTTTCTTGTACCTCCTGGTATGTAATAACCTCGTCTCTAGTTATTAGTGCCGTTTTCTTTTTATATTTCCTTGCCACATTATCAAGTATCTGATGAATATAGTTCATGTTTCCTCCTATTCATATACTTATTTATAATTCTTTATTTTAGCAATCATGGAAAGTCCTAACAATTATTATTTTATAATATTTACAAATCTTTTTCTACATATATTCAATTAATTATCCATCTAGATAAATTTCAGCTTGTTTTTTGTATTTTATTAGAACATGTTATGTAATAAATTGATAAAATTCTCTTTTTTGACTTTACAGCTTTTATCTAACTATAAAGTCAGCCAAAATTATTTTCTATGTTAATTCGTACTTATAAGATATTTAAATAAAACTAATCAAACTAATCAAACGTTTGCTTAAAGAATCAAAGCTTGTATAATGTACATCTTTTAGGAATATGAAAAACTGTTGAAAAATACACGTCAAAAGGTACAAAAAATAAATTTAGAGTTCTTGAAAGAACCATGTATAAACGTAACTTATAACGGTAATGCCACAAATGATGTCATTCAAAGTACTATTCAAAAGGCAACCACAACCATTCTCTCAGCATTTGCTGAAAAAGAACGCCAGGACATTAGGCAACGTCAAGCTGAAGGATTGCTTTAGTTAAGTCACAAGGAAAGCACTTAGGAAAAGATCTCTTCCCCCCACCCCCCAGGTATTTATCGATGCTTATAACGAATGGAAAGAAGGAAGAATCACAGCTACAGCTGTTATGAGAAGGATTAACATAACTAAGTAGTTCTACATTCTACAGAGTAGTTAGAAGATATGAGAGGGAAATAAAAGGTTATACGAAAAAATAATATAAATAGTAATTTTCGAAAGCGAGGATACATACTGATGAAAATGATATCAATAATATTGTAACTAGTTATTGTACCCAAAACGAAAAAATTTGAAGTCATCCATGAGATGACAAAAAAAGGTTATACTGTTGCCATGCTATGCAATATTGCTAGTGTAACTAGAAGTGGACACTACAAATGGATAAAGCGGTACGCAACACCTTCTGAAAAACAATTGGAGAATGCCGAAATCAAGAAAAAGATAGTAAAGTGTCATAAAAAGATTAGAGGAATTTATGGATACAGAAAAGTACAAGTCTGGTTGAAAATCATCTATAATCTTCATATTAATCATAAGCGAGTACAGAGATTAATGAGTGAATTAAGGATCAGATCCATTATTAGGAGAAAACGACCTTATTACGGAAAGAAGCTTATGTGATTTCAGATAACCATCTGAACAAGGATTTCCAAGCTTCAAAAACGAATGAAAAATGGGTAACGGACATTACCTATTTAAATTTCAATGGACAGAGATTATATTTATCCGCTATTAAAGACTTGTACAACAATGAAATTATTGCCTATGAAATCAGTCGTAGAAATGACTTAAAACTTGTGTTAGATACACTTAAAAAGGCAAGAAAAAAACAAAACGTAAAATGGATCCTCTTACATAGTAATCAAGGGTTTCAATACACATCCCGTCAATACAATCAATTACTTAAAAAATATCAGATGAAGGCAAGTATGTCTCGAAAGGGAAACTGTTGGGACAATACTTGTATAGAAATCTTCTTCAGTCATTTCAAGTCAGAGTGTTTCCATTTATACTCTTTCCGCAAGGCTGATGAGGTTAAAGTTGCCGTGCGCAAATATATGCACTTTTATAACTACCAAAGATTTCAAAAGAAATTAAATAACCTGAGTCCATATAAATATAGGGCTCAGGTTGCTTAGTTGTGCTTTTTAAATACTGTCTAATTGACAAGGGGCACTTCAAATCTATAGGGGCTTTTTTTTATTGGGTATTTTTTGTCTTATTCTCCCTTTTCGGGGGATGGGCAAAAAATACCCATGAGAGACTGCTTCTTTATAAAAGTGTTCACTTAAAAAGATAAGAAGATGTTCTTTATCAAGTAATGGTATTTTTTTGTCTTCTACATTTAAATCAATTTCTTTAGAGTTTTTTAGGCATTTATACTTGTTGTTATATCCTTTTGAATAAGTTTTGTATATAGTGAATTATTTTTTAGCAGTTCCTGGTGATTCCCTTTTTCTACAAGCTTCCCATTCTCCAAGACATATATAATGTCTGAGTTTTCAATTGTTGATAACCTATGCGCAACAATAATGGTAGTTTTATCTTTACGTATATTATCAATATTTTTCGCGATTTTCTCCTCAGTACTTATGTCTAATGCTGAAGTTGCTTCATCTAAAATTAATATATCAGGGTTTTTTATTAATGCCCTAGCTAGTGCTAAGCGTTGCCTTTGTCCTCCTGAAAGGGTTAGACCTCTTTCTCCTATAACAGTTTCATAACCATCTGGCAAGCTCCTTATATAATCATCCAAACAGACAACCTTGATAATCTCATCAAGTCGCTGCGGCGAAACAATAGTCCCTAGAAGTATATTGTTTCGTATAGTATCTGAAAATAAATATGGTTCTTGAAAAACAACACCTATATTTTTAAACCATTCATTATTTTCCATTTTCATTATTGATAAATTATTAGCTTTTATGTCTCCTGAATTTAAGAAATCAAATTTTAACAATAAATTAATTATAGTTGATTTACCTGATCCACTTGATCCAACAAGTGCAATTTTTTTGCTATAAGGGATTTCCATAGATAAATTTCTTATTGAATAATTCGAATTATTGATATATTTATAAGAGGCTTCTTCTAGACTTATAGTGATTTTATCTTCGGGCAATAGTATATTATTTTCAATTTTCTCTTGACAATTATTTCTGTTATATTCTTCCTTAAGATTATCAATAGACGCTATACGCCTCATTGTCGTATAGATTAAATCATATATCCCTTTTATTGCATCTGCTAATTGTAAAGATAATTGAAAAATTATAACCAACGTACCTATTGACATTGACCCTACATATACTTTATACGAACCTATTGCGAGAACGATTAGGCTTGTTCCCCATTTTAGTGATTCATTTGCAAATAAATGCTTGCTTCGAATATTTTCTTCTTTAAAAGCATGCACATAATAACGCTCAAATAAGCGATTTAAAGTCTGTTGTTCCCACTTTGTCCTATTAAAAATAAGTACTTCTCTAGTAGAAGATATACATTCCTCTAACCGAACTAAAATTTTAGATTCTTTTTTATTAATTATTTTGGACATCTTTTTAAATTTATTTGCTAAATGTTTAGCAAATAATATATAAATAAGATTAAATAATATTATAAATATTAATACATATATATTAGTAGAACCAATTATAAAAGTTAATAGTATTATGCTAAGTAATTGTTGAAGTAAACGTGGAATATCCCATGCCAATAAACGCCCTACATTTCCTATATCAACTGTAAAGTGATGTACATATTCCCCTGTACGCTTTTTTTGAAAAATCGCTGTTTTTATACTATAAAGATGTTGAAAATAATTACTTGATAAAGATAATAATAAGTTGGACATATTTTTGGCTAAGACATACGAACTTATTGTAAAAAGTAGCGAATAGCTTATATATGAGATAGCAATTAAAGATAAGACATATATAAACTGATCATACTCCTTATTTATAAATACGTTATCTATTAGTCTTTGCTGTAAAACAGTAGAGGAAATATAAGCGCCAGATTCTAAGAATAACAATAGAATAGAAAATATATAAATCCATTTATTACCACGTGTTTTTTTAAAAATCCAAACTAGACTATTCATTTATACCTCCAGACACTCATTTTCTCTATTTATTAATTTAGTGAAAAAACCCTGATTACTGATTAGCTCCTCGTAAGTACCGGACTCTACAACTTCTCCATTATCAATAACAACAATACGATTAAAATGTTTTATAGAAGATATTCTATGAGCAATAGCAATAACAGTTGTTTCTGTTGATAGATTATTTAATTTAGAATAGATTTCTTCTTCATTTTTATTATCCAACGAAGAAGTTGCTTCGTCTAATAAAATCAAATTTGATTTTTTCACAAACATTCTTGCTAACGCAATTCTTTGTTTCTGTCCTCCGGATAATTTAATTCCTCTTTCACCTAGTAGCGTTTTATACCCCATACTTAATTTGCTTATAAACTCATGAGCATTAGCTAATTTCGCTGCTTCTATTACTTGTTCATCAGAAGCTTCTGGATTTGCAAATTTTATATTATCGAAAACAGATGATCCAAATAAATATGTTTCTTGAGGTACGTATCCTATAGAATTTCTTATACTTGATAGTGAAAATTGACTACCATCTTTCCTATTTATGTAAATACAACCACTTTCTGAATCATATGCTCTCAAAAGCAATTTAAAAATAGTGGTTTTTCCTATACCACTCTTACCCACTATTACAACTCGCTCACCTTTCGTTATCTTTAAATTGAAGTTATTTAATATAGGCTGACTTGAATTATAACCAAATTTTATATTTTTAAATTCTATTGTGGTAATATCCTCGAGTTCATTAGATGACACAACTAAATTTTTCACTTTAGGCTTCTCAGCCAAAAATTTATATAAATTTTCAGCTTGGTAAATTAATATTTTTTGTTCGGTCATAGATGTTATTACTGCTGTAATTCTATGCATTGCGTTAAAATAGTAGAGAAAGAATGCTACAAATATCCCCAAAGAAATATCATTACTCCTAATTGAAAAATACCCAACTATAATTAAAGCAATTCCACCTAAATAATAAGAAATTCTCCGAATCGTACCCCTTAAAAAAGAAAAAAAGTACATGCTTATTAGACTTTTATTAAAATCATTATGTTTATTCAAAAAATTATTCAAGTCCCATTCCTGCACATTATTAACTTTTAACTCTGTAATGGCCGATATACTCTCGTAAGCCTTTTTATTTAATGCAATACGAGCATTAGACATGCTTTTCCCACTAATAGATGCTTTTTTTTCAAAATAAGGTCCAAATAAATAATATAATAATAGAAATGGAATTATGATTAATGTTAATTTAACACTCGTGATTAACATAAAACCTATAGAGATAATGGCAAATAATAGCTCCTTAATAAACATGGGAAGTAACGAACTATATAATTTTTGCACATTTTTTACCTCTGCACTTAAAATTGACAGAAGTTTTCCAGAAGAATTAGTTTCATAATAATATATATCTAAATTTCTTAAATGCTGTAATATATGTAATTGTAAATCTCGAGAACAATACTCTTGTAGTTTACGTTGTTTAGTATTTTGAATCGGAATTATTACAAAGTTTATCAATAAAATAATTAACATACACCCAAATAATATTACATAAAACTCCATTAAATTCTCATTTACCAATGAGCTATCTATTAAAAATTGAATAGCTTTAGGTATTAAAAGGCTACTAATTGATATTAACAAACTACAAAAGATCAGAATTATAAAATTAAATTTATATGGCTTTATATATGATATTAACCAACCATAAATCTTAAATACATCTGATTCAAAAACACTTTTATTTTTATTATTCTTCATATCATACTCCTCTTTATTGATTATCATTAGATAATAGAATATTATCTAAAAAAAATATTAACTTTTTTGTTTTTTATAAAATCACGGTTCATTTAAAATCCTATGATAATAAAAAATTATTTTACCTACTTTATTTATCCACTTTTCTTTTAACTTGATGGATGATTTTATAAGTAACTCTATCTTGAATACGCTTACGATTATAAACTTTCTTAATGCATTGAAAAATAATGCTAAACTCGCCTTTGATATACTTACCCTATCTTTAATTTAGCTAAAAATGAATCTATACAGTTATTTACCTACAGACATTTTTCCATATTAGGGCTTAATTTAGTTATACTTATATGATATTACTAATCCTAATTTTTACACTATCTCACATAAGCCTACTCAGAATGTTATATTTTTTACAGCTAGCAATTCAAAAAATATAACATTCCGATACTATTAATAACCTATATAATAATAATTTCTATTAAGGTTTTAACCTACTTTAAGAAAACCAATCATTTAAAGTTGGACTTTCAGCTGAATCCATAAATGTTACTTCGAATCCTCTTCGGCGCAACATTTCTACAAAGCTCATAATTTTGATAGAATCCAATCCTCTATTTAATAAAATTTTCTCATCGAATAAAGTAGAGGGCGATTCCTCAAGAAGGTCAGCAACTTATTGACGTAAATTTTGTAATGTGAATTCTGAACTATCCTTCTTCAATTTATATAAATCCTTCAATAGTAAGTCTTTTGTTTTAGTTACTGCACATCTATTAGATGCATACTCCAATGCTTGTTTATGATGGTCTAGTGAAAATCAGCAACTGCATCTGCTACAAAAAATGGCTCTATACCATCCATAAATACTTCACAAGCTGTTAAAAGGCAACCAACATGCGCATAAATACCGCAAATAATAAGTTGATCTCTTCCCTGTTTATTTAAAATTTCTAATAGATTTGTCTTTTCAAATGCACTATATCTCCATTTTGTCAGGAATATATCATCTTCATCAGGAGTAAGTTCATCGACAATTTTCTTTTTGTCTGGTCCAACAGGAATACCATCACCCCAAAAATCTTGTAATAACTCTCGTTGTTCTAATGTTTTCCCACCAGGTTACGCTGTATAAACAACTGGTATACCAAGTTCTTTACATCTTTCTCTAATCACCTTAATATTTGAAATGAGTTCTACTTTTGGCGATTTTTTATCGCTATATGCATCGAGAAAATATTCTTGCATGTCATGGATTAGAAGAACTGCACGTTTCAGATATGGTGTCCAATGCACTTTATTTTTTGGTAGTTCTGGTTCCATTGGCGTTTTATATACTGAAATAGATGGGATTGCCATCTAATCACTTTCTTTCGAATCTTAATAGGTTTTATCGTTTTACTGTAATAAGTTTTTCAGCAATGACTTTACGTAATTCTTTTTTGCTTACTTTTCCAACACCTGTTTGCGGGAAAGATTCAATAAATTCAATTCGATCTGGAATTTTATAAGCCGCTATACCACGTTCTCTTAAAAACGTTTTTAATTCACTTACAGTTGGAGCTTGTCCGCGCGCTATTACAAAAGCGCAAGTACGTTCTCCTAAATAATCGTCAGGCATAGATACAATTGCTACATCATGTACTGCATCATGTGCTAATAGATGATTTTCAACCTC